>JBDMZA010000715.1:0-25615 GCA_039770155.1 Clostridiales bacterium | reverse complement strand
GAGAACCTAAAAAATAATACCAAATTCTTTTCGTCTGAAGTTCGCTTAAATCGTGCGAATTCATACTCGAGAATTAGAGTTTATTTTTTGGATATCTCTTAGGAGAAGCTAAGCCTCTAAAATTAAATTTATATTAGAAGAAGTTGTATATTGATGTGAATAAATCACTATATTGGGAGGAAGCAGATGAACTCGGACACTGTAAGTAATTTAGCTGAAAACAAATTAATACTACTCTATACCTTAAGTAAAATAGAATTACCAATAAGTAATCAACAAATAAATAAATTTATTCTGGATAACAAATTTATGAATTATTTTTCTATGCAAGAATACTTAAATGAACTATGTGAAGATAAATTAGTTTCATCAACTGAATATGAGGGAAAAAGTTGTTACCTCTTGACTGATAAGGGACGTAAAATATTAGAATACTTTTCTGGACATATTCCAAAAGTTGTTAAAGTTCAAATTGATTTAAACATACCAAATATAAAAAAATCAGTTAAAAATGAACTTTTTATAACATCGAATCTAAAACATAAAAGTAACAATGATTATATTGTTGAGTGTAAAATAAAAGAACAAGATTTTGATTTAATAAACTTAAAACTACATGTAGGAAGCAAACCCAACGCTAACAATATTTGCGTTAATTGGAAGAAACATTCAGAAATAATTTACAATGATATTATTGATATATTAACAAAAAAAAGATGAGGTTTTTTACCTCAAAGAAAATTATTAGTATTAGATTAATTAATTTTCTTACTTTTTAATGTTTTCTATTTTTTTCAATACATTTTCAAGTGACTCACAATCTTTGCAGCCATCTTCAGCACTAACACCACTTTTACAGGTTTTTAAGCAGTGATTAATTGATAATTTTAATAATTCAACCTCTTTTTCTTCAAGTGATAAATTTATCATTTTATCCTCCTCTTTTAAATATTGCTATTTTTATTTATAGTATCATACTTGGTCAGAATCAAAAAATAAACTTTAATTCTGAAGTATGAATTTTCACAATTTAAGCAAACTTCAAAATTATCATCTTGGAAAATATGGACATTTCTTACCAATACAATCTTTATTTTCACTAAATTGTATACATTTATATTTTTTCATTATATCCTTAAAATATTCTGAATTTTCCATAAAAGATTCAATAGTTAAAATTGATTCACGTTTACAACATCTTGGTCCATCATATTCACTTATTTTAAATAAAGCATGTGCTGTAGCTCTGTTTGCAATACCTCTTGATTTTTTTGACATAGGTGTTGTTTCATTAATTACAGCTTCTGCAATACCTGCACCAACTCCTGCACCACAATTGCCACAGAAACCACAATTTCCACCTTTAATATCCATTCCTCTATTAAAAGCTTCAATTACTCTTTTATAGTCTTTAGATTTTGTTATATTTAACCATGCTGCAATAATCACTCCTGGAACAATACCATGATATTCTGGTCCATGCATTTTTAAACCTGGAATTGAAAAAATTTTTTCTGCTAATTTTATTGGATTTTCTATATCACTTTTAATAAGATCATTTTTTATTTTTTCAAGAATGCTTCCACTATGACACTTATCACAAACAAAATGTCCTTTTTGGCAAATCGACTTTGTTTTATAATTAACACCACATACTTCACACTTTTTATCTGTATCAAAATTGTTATACAATATATCACTACCACATATATTACATCCTATTTTGATTTCTGTATTATCTGACATATCTTCAATTTCATCAATATAATGATTAATTCCAATATCGAATAATTCCTGTATAGGTCTGCAATCAGGTTTTAGTATATCTCTATCATTTTTATTACCTGCCACAACACCACAGCCACCACCACAAATGACATCATATTCGCATTCCTTGCATTTCTCTATTGATAGCACATCACGATTTTTCCATTTTTGGATTTCATTAAGATTTAATATAGTTTTCGGAGAAAATTCTCCCAATTTATATTCTTCTCTTCCACAACTCGCAGTACACCCATAAATATCTCCATATAAGTCAAATACCCACTCTGTTTTACATGCAGGACATGTATCAAAACTTGCCATATACATTTCTCCTGTATCAACTATATGTCTAACTCCTTTAAAATCAGGTCTATGCAGTTTTGATAACACAGGATATTTCTTGCTTAAATAAGAATATTCACTCCATAATTCTACCTGAGACATTAGATTATTTGACTTATCATAACATTCAAATAATTCATAATTTCTTCCAATTTGTGTTTTGAAAAGCTCTTGAGATAAATCAAGCCATCCTAAACCATCTAGAAATTCAGCCATTTTCACAGTACTCTCAATGTTTTCTCTATCTGCTACTGTTCTTAAATTTATTGGCATTTTTAATTCAATAGCCTTATTAACTCCATCTACTATCCTATCAAATGTCCCTTTTCTATTTTTAGTATACCTTCTACTGTCATGTGTTTCCTTAGTTCCATCTATTGTTATTTGAATTTCTTTTATTTTCACTCTCTTTAACATATCTATAAAATTAATTAAATCATATCCATTTGTAACTATAGATAATTCATAATCAAATTCAATACATTTACTTAAAATATATTCTATAATAGATCTTTGAGAAGTAGAATTAATAAGGGGTTCTCCTCCAAATAGAGTAATAAAAGGTTTTACATTAACATTTGAAAAGTTATTATTTGCATATTTAAAAAAATCATCAACAGTTTCCTTTGATATTAATTTAGGTTTTCCTTCTATTCCATGTTGAAAACAGTAAGTACAATCTAAATTACAGCTATATGTTGGTATTAACATTAATTGAATTTGAGAATTTTTTATTTCTTCATTGAATTCATCATAAGCAATTTTAACAGAGGTATCGTGTTCTTCTTTAGAGTTAAATAAATAACCTCTTTCAATTAAATAATTTCTAAATTCTAAATCACCAGATTTATTTTTAAAAAAATTCAAGTACTTGTCATAATCATTTTGATTCATTAAATCAAAACTACCTGAAATTGGATTTAAAATTGTATAATAATTGCTACTCTTACTATTTTTAATCTTTACTAAAATATTATTTTTCGCTAAAAACATCTATACTCCTCCAATAAGGAAATTTCAATTTAGGAGAGCCTAAAAAATAATACCAAATTCTTTTCGTCTGAAGTTCGCTTAAATCATGCGAATTCATACTCGAAAATTTGAGTTTATTTTTTGGCTATCCCTTAGGTAAAACCTGAAAATAAACTAGGTATAGCCAAAAAATAAATCTATATTCTCGAGTATGAATTCTTATTTTTCAGCCTATCCTAGTTTTTATTAAATTTTCAATTAGGCCTATGTTCTTCTAATCATGACATCCCGCAACTATCTTTGAGGATTTTGAGCAACATTGAGCTGTAGTAAAGGATTCACAACAACTTTTCTTATTGTTCTTCTTTGTTACTTTTTTCATTTATTCACCTCCCTTAAAAAATACTATTTAAACATAAGGCATAATCAAAAAATAAACTAGTCAACTTTTTTTGAAAATTCGTTAAACTATCAATATTTTCAGAAGAAAATTGTCTTATGAAATTTTTGATTATGCCTAATTAAATAATAAACTCTAATTTTTCGAGTATGAATTTGCCTTATTTAAAAGCCTTAATTGTAAGACTTATAAAATCAAAATTTCTTTTTATATATTCTCTTTTATTTAATATCTCAATTTTTAAAAAACCTTTTGAATTAATTATATCTAAATATTCTTTTTTTGTTAATGCTCCTCCAAAACATTCTGAAACAGCTTCTGGATCACTTTTTATTTCTTTTGGTAAAGGTTTTTTTGTTACTGCATCTGATATAACAAACCTACCATTTGTTTTTAATACTCTATAAATTTCTGAAAAAACAGTTGCTTTATCATCTGCATGATTAATAACACAATTGCTCATAACAGCATCAAAAGTATTATCTTCAAATGGTAACCTTTCAATATCTCCTAAAACAAATTCTATATTTTTAAGTTTTAACTCTAAAGAATTTATTTTAGCCTTTTCTATCATTTCTTCTGTTATATCAAGTCCTGTAACAAAACCTTTTTCTCCTGTTAAGTAAGCAACATCTATTGTTTCTTTTCCTTTTCCACAACCTAAATCTAAAACTTTTTCACCTTTTTTTATGTTTAAAAAATCAACATTACTTCCACAACTCAAGGTGCAATTATTTTTACTTTCTTTTTTATATCTTTCATTAATTTTATCTATAGTCTTAAATTTATCATTCATAACATTAGCTCCTATACCAAATTCCTATGGAGAACCTAATGACAAATTGTCATTAATACCGTTTTTAGGCTTTTCTCGAAACTTCTGCAAACATTTTAAATTCAATTTTATTATTCTCTAAATATTTGCCTGCCATAATTCCTGCAACTGCCCCATCTGATGCTGCTGTAATAACTTGTCTTATTTCTTTTTCTCTTATATCACCAGCTGAAAACACGCCCTCTAAATCAGTTTGCATATACTCATCTGTTAATATATATCCCCAATCATTTATATCAATTTGTCCTTCATATAACTTTGATTTAGGTTCAGCACCAATATAAACAAATGCTCCTTCAGTAGGAATTTCGGAAATTTCTTTAGTATCCCTATTTTCTACTTCAACACTTGTTAGTGCATAACCTTTTCCATTTACTTTTTTTACTATAGAATTCCAAATAACATCTATTTTTGGATTATTCAAAATATCTTCATTGTGTTGATTTTCTTTAAATTTATCATATTTATTTATAATGGTAACATGAGAAGCAAATCTGGTTAAAAATATTGCTTCTTCTGCAGCAGATATTCCACCACCTATAACTACTATTTTTCTATCTTGATACATTGATCCGTCACAAGTGGCACAATAATGAACACCTTTACCTTTAAATTCGTCAGCTCCATCTGCTGGAAGTGATCTTGGCACTGCCCCTGATGCTATAATTACTGATTTTGCATAATATATAGTATCTTCAGTTTGTACCGACTTTATCTTTTCAGTTAAATTAACTTCATATATTTCCTTTAAGTCATCAATTTGTCCACCAAATGAGATTACTTGATCTCTCATATTCTCAATTATTTCTTTACCCTTAACAGCACCTGGAGTTCCTGGATAATTTTCTACTTGATAAGTTGCTGCTGTCTGACCTCCTGGAACACTTTCATCCAAAATTACTGTTTTCATTTTTGCCCTTGATGAATAAATTCCAGCTGATAAGCCTGCTGCTCCAGCTCCTAAAATAAGAACATCGCATTCTACATTTTTAATTTCTTCTTTTGGTAAAACATCCCCTAAAATTTCCTCAATAGCCATTCTGACTTGAGGTTTATTCATAAAACCATTTAATCTGGTACCTATCTCATTTCCATCTTTAAAAAACATTAATGTAGGACTACTTGATACATTTAAACTATTTGCTAATTCTCTATTATCTTGTCTTAAAATTTTAACAAATTTTATATGTCCACTATATTTATCTGCCATTTTTTCCAAAATTGGAGCCAAGATTTCACAAGGAGCACAATCATCAGAAAAAAAATCTACTATAACAGGTATTTTACTTATTAATACTTCATTTTCAAAATCATTCGAATTAATATATTTAACATTATGACTCATATTACATCCACCTTTCAATATCATTTATTATATTTTAGAAAGTTAAATTATATACCCCCCACTGGTATATTAACATTTAAATTTAAAAATATCAATAGAAAAACCTAACAAAAACTTAAATCTTAAAAAATACAGTTACCAAACTCTTCATTCCTATAAAAGCCATAATAATAGAAAAAATTACTACTATCCGATTATTATTTATTAAAGATGAAATTTTAGAACCTAGAAAAGCTCCTGGAACAGCACCTATACTAATTATAATTCCTAAATCGATTCCCTGATTAAAATTACCTGAAACTACATGAGTAAATATACTTGCAATCGACATAAAAACAATAATAAATTGTGAAGTTGCTGCTGCTGCAATTATAGGAAATCGCATAAATTTAACCATAGCGGGAACATGAAATACACCCCCACCAATACCTAATATACTTGCTATAAAACTGGCTATAAAGCTGAAAATCATTCCTATTCTAAAATCATAACTCCATACTACTTTCTCTTTGTTAGGCTCTGAAATCCTACCAGTTAAAATGTACTTACTGTTTATTTTTTTTATTTTATTTTTATCAGATTTCTTTTTTCCAGTAACAAGTAAAATTGAAACTATTATCATCACAATACCTAATAATATTTTAAAAAACACTAAGGGAATATATGATGTAAAATATGAGCCTATAACAGCTGCTGGTACTGCAGTTATAGAAAAAAGGAGACCTGCTTTATAATTTATTCTTCCTTTTTTATTACATGCAAATACACCAGAAATAGAATTTGCTAAAATAACTATCATTGTTACAGCAGCCAAATTTTCATGAGAAATATCAGGGTACAATATAACTAAAATCGGAAGTAATATAAAGCCACCTCCGACTCCAACTAATGTACCCACTGTTCCCACAGCCATACCTAACATAATTAATAAAAAGTACTCTATAATTATCACGCCTATCATTTAAGGAGAACTAAAAAAAATAAAATTTTTAGAATCTATTTTGCCTCCATAGTATCATACCACCTTCCAAAACTAAAACATTGTTTATTCCTGATTTTTTTAGAATTTGTCCTGCAGTATGTGCTCTTGCTCCTGATCTACAAATAATTACTACATCTTTATCATTTTCTTTTTTTATTTCATTTAAGTTTTTAATTAATTTTGTAATTGAAATATTTTTGATTCCATTTATATATCCTAATTGATCATTTAATTCATGTTTTTCTCTAACATCTAGTAAGAATAGTCTTTCATCATTTTCATCAATTCTCTTTTTAAGGCTTACTGAATCAATAAAATCTACTTCTATTTCATCAACACCCTTTTCCATGGTTCCTTTAACTTCACATGCAGGAGTATCTAAAGGAATCCATGCTGCATTAGGATCTTTTGCGCATATATAATTTGCTTTTAAGACATCTTTCATCCAATCTGCAGGTCCTAATTTTAAATCCTCTAAATATTTAATAAATTCTTCCTTATTACTTTTTTGTAAATGAGGATTTAACTTTTTTTGATTTTTCAAACTTGAAGGTTTTCTTTTTCTATACTCATGTGCAGGATATACAATAAGACTCTCATCTAAGTTTTCTATTAATTTTAAGCTTTCCCAATGTTCTGCTGGATCTCCTCCAGGTAAATCATCTCTTCCTGCTCCTGCATCTTCTAAAAACAGAAAATCTCCTGTTAAAAATTTATCCTCAACAACCAGACTTATTGAATCCTTAGTATGTCCAGGAGTATGTAACACTTTAAAATCAAATCCATTCAGATTAATCTCATCTCCACCCTTTACTCTTTTTGTAACACATTTAGGTGAAGCTGATTCATGCATAATATACTCACAGCCAAAAGCATCTTTTAATGAAGCACCCGCAGAAATATGATCTGCATGGGCATGTGTATCAATTACATGAGTTAAGGAAAGTTCTCTGTCCTTTAATAATGTCATATAGTCCTGAAAATGATCAATTACTGGATCTATCAGAATAGCTTTTTTTTCATCATTACCAATAAGATAGGTTAAACAAGAATGCGGATTTAATTGTTCAAAAATCATTATATTACCTCCTTAAAATAATTATTATTAATTGAACTGAGCCAACTCTAATTTTAACATATTAATTTTATCATGAATAAGGCATAATCAAAAATTTCATAAGTCAACTTTTTTCTGAAAATACCGCTGCTTTAACGGATTCTTAAAAAAAGTTGACTAGTTTATTTTTTGATTCTGCCTAAAGGATATCCAAAAATACACTCAAATTCTCAAATATGAATTCCCTCAAACAGTAATTTCGCTTTGATTCATTCTTTAAGCATAAAAAATTTGGCTTTTTTTTATTTTCTCCTTAATTATCAATATACCCTGCACAAGTATAAAAAAAACAATTATATATATTCATACCATATCAAATAGTTAAACTTTTTTCTTTTTCAATTAATTTTGGAGAATTATCTTTTAGTTTGTATCTACTAACAGATTCTCTTAAAAATTCAACTTGACTTGCCAATTCTTCACTAGCTGCTGCAATTTCTTCTGATACAGATGTATTGGAATTGATTACTTCAGAAACATTACTTATATTTTTATTTAGAGTAGAAATATCTTTTAATTGATTATTAGAATCATCAACAACATCATTAATTATATTTGTTGTTTCATTTATACCACCTGAAATATCTTCAAAGGTTTTTGCTGTATTATTTGCTATTTCTGAACCTAATTGTACTTTTTTCATTGAACTTTCAATTAAATTTTTAGTTTCATTTGCTGCTACTGCACTTTTTTCAGCTAAATTTCTTACTTCAAAAGCAACTACCGAAAAGCCTTTACCAAACTCCCCTGCTCTTGCCGCTTCTATAGCTGCATTCAATGATAATATCCTAGTTTGAAAAGCAATATCATCTATAGTTTTAATTATTTTTGATATATTTAGAGAAGAATCATTTATATTTTCCATAGCAGTAATCATTTCATTCATTTGTAGGTTACCTTTTTTTGCATTTGTTTTAACATTCTTTGAATAATTACTTGCTTTATTAGAATTTTCTGTATTCTTTTTAGTTTTTTCATAAAAATCATTAATTTTAAGACTTATTTTATCAATAGAACTAGCTTGTTGTGTTGAACCATGGGATAACAACTGCCCTGTATTTGCTAATTGCTCAGCACCTAAATGAATTTGCCCTACAGCTGCTCCAATATCTGCCATAGTATAGTTTAGAGAATTTACTATTTTATTTAGTGATTTTTTTATTCTAGCAAAATCCCCCAAATATTCTCTGTTTATTATAATATCAAATTTATCCTTTGCCATGTTTTCTAAAACATTTGAGATTTCATCTATATAAGTATTAAGAAATCCTACAGTTGTATTTAATGCATTTTTGATTTTAGCATGATCACCTTTAAAATTAGAATTTATATAATTATTCAAATTCCCATTTGATAATTCATTTAATACAAAAGAAGAGTTTTCAAGAGGTATAATAAAAGCTTCTAAGGAATCATTATATTTATTTATTATTTCTTTAAAAATACCAGAAAATTTTTCTGAATTTCCTCTTATCTTAAAATTTCCATTTAAACTACCTTCTAAAATCTTTAAAATTTCACTGTGTAATAATTTTATTTCATTTATTGAATCATTTAAAACAGGACTTATTTCATCTAGTTCACCTAATTTATCTACTTTAATATCTAAAATTCCCTTTGATAAATTTTTTAAACTGCCTATAACATCTTTTTGAAGATAATCCGCAAATTTATTTAAAGATAGAGACATATCTCCTAACTCATCCTTACTTCTTACATTTATTCTCTTATTTATATTACCCTTACTTAAATCAGATATCATTTCTGTGGCTTCGTTTATAGGTTTTGATATTATTTTTGAGAATTTCCAACTAATTATAAAAACCAAAACAGATAAAATTAAAATTATAATTATTGTTGTATTTACTAAAGCTGACGATTCTTCGATAAATTCAGTTGCATCAATTGACAGTTTAATCATTCCAATATTTTCTTTTTCATTACTGGATTTAATAGCCGTATAATAATGAATATCATTACCATTTTCTTCTAACACATCTTTATTTTTTTTAATAGAATTTAAAATTTCTTCATTATTAAATTTTTTTCCAATAAAATTTTTCTCCTTTGAATTTGAGGTACTCAAAAGCATATCATCTTTATAAATAGATATATTTTCTCCCAATATATCTATCATTTCATTTACTACCTTTTCACTATAACCAATTTGTAATACACCTATTACCTTGTTATTATTTTTTATAGGTACAAATGATCGTATCCCTGCACCACTTTCACCAAATTCTATTTCTGCATTTTTTTCGCCTTTTAATGCTGATAAAATATACGCCTTATCTGATTTATCATCTCCATACTTTTCAGGATTATGAGCTCTAAAAAAAACAACACCATCTGCATCTTCAAATTCGAAAACACTTATATCTTCATCTTTTAAATTATCGAAAATACTTTTTGTTAAATATTCTAACTTTGCCCTATCTTTTTCTAAAAAAGCCCTTTTAATCTCATCATTATTTGAATATTTTTCAGATATTTTTAATAATCGTTCTGATTTTTGATCAATAAATTCGCCGAATGAACTAAAAACACTTTCTACATAATTTGAAACATCTTCATCAAAAGCATTTTTTGAATATACATAAAGTGAAGTCAATAATATAATCATTGGTAAAACAGCAATTAAAATATTTAAACTGATAATTTTAAAACAAATTCTACATCTGATTTTTTTTAAAAACAATTTATTCACCCCTTAATTAATTGTAAAACATATTTCTAATTAGGAATATTCAAAGAGTTAACCTTAATTCTCGAGTATAAACTCCCTGGTGTTTTTTTGCTATCACTAACTCTACTCTTATATTCATCGGCATAACCACATAGAATAATAATCAAAAAATAAACTAGTCAACTTTTTTGAAAATTCGTTAAAATGAATTCCTAAATTTTAAGGGAATATCAAACAAAAAAAAATGAGTTTTATTTCATAAAAAATAAATCCTACTATAAAACTTGAATTTTAAGCAAATTTTTGTTAAAGTGTGGTTTGTGTGGTAAAAAAAGAATAATTATTTATGATTTGTATTTCATTTAAAGATATCTTAAAAATAGTGTGTGTCTAAAGTGATCCCTTATAGGATAATGAATTATCTGATTTTAATGATTTTTGGATTTTGAAAATATGATATTATTTTTTAGGATTTCTTAGTCAAATTAGTCCATAATTAAACATAAAATTAAATATAAATCTTAAGAAACACAAATACAATAATCAATGTGGAGTTTAAAAAATGATCAATATTATTAAAACTTTTTATTATATATTAAAACAATATAAAGTTACCCTTATTATGGCAATTATTTTCATGATGTCAATGGATTTATTTACATATTTATTACCTTTGGCAATTTCATATGTAATTGATAATATTTATCCTAAAATTCATGAACCCGGAATGATGAGACTTACCATAATTGCAGGACTAATAATAATTTTTGCAGGATTTATAAGGGGTATTATTATAAATTTGATGATTCGATTTTATTGGTATTTAAGCGAAGTTATGGTAAGGGATTTAAGAAGTCAACTTTATGAAAAACTCCAATATTTATCAGCTTCCTTTTATGCAAAATCCAATACAGGAGATCTAATGTCTAGGATAACTACAGATATACAATTGATAAGAAACTTTTTTGCCTATGGAATTGAACACAGAATAAGGATAATATTAATCTCTTTAACTATTTTTAGCATTATGATATATCAGAACTGGAAATTAGCCTTAGTAGTATACAGCTTTATTCCTCTTGTAATTATAGTAATTATCCTTTTTAGTAAAAAATTAGATAATGCAGTTATAACAAGGCAAAAACAGGCAGGTAAATTAAGTACCATCTTACAGGAAAACTTAAGAGGTATAAGAATTATAAAAGCATTTGCTGTTGAAGAAGATGAGAAAACGAAGTTTGATTATGAAAACAAAAAATTAAGAGATAAAAGTACATTAATAGGTGTACTTCAAGCCAAACTTGATCCCATACTTATTATGACAGGAGGAATAGGTACTCTTATCGTAGTTTTTTATGGTGGTTATCAAGTAATTAATAATACTATGAGCCTTGGCATTTTAGTAGCTTTCTCAACATATTTAATGATAATGAGATTTCCACTTATGATACTAGCCTTAAATACATCAACAATAGCGCTTGCTCATGGTGCTTCAAAGAGAATAAATGAAATCTTATATGAAAATGATCAAAGAGTAGAGAGTACTGGTACTTATCAAAAAAATATACAAGGGCATTTGATCTTTAAAAAAATCTCATTTAATTATGATGATGATAATAGTAATAGTATACTAAAAAACTTATCCTTTAATATAAATCCTGGAGAACATGTTGCAGTTTTTGGTCTAACAGGTTCTGGTAAAAGTTCATTAATTTCACTTATACCTAGATTTTACAATCCAACTGAAGGAACAATAATCTTAGATTCTATAGATTTATCTAAATGGGATATTGAATATTTAAGATCACAAATTTCAGTTATACTACAGGAAACATTTTTATTTTCAGTAAGTATAAAAGATAATATTGCCTTTGCTTGTCCTTTGGCAAAATTTGAAGATATAAAAAAAGCTGCAAAATCAGCTAAAATAGATGACTTCATAACATCTCTTCCTGAAGGATATGAAACTGTTGTAGGAGAATATGGAATAGGTCTATCAGGAGGTCAAAGACAAAGAATAGCAATAGCCAGGGCTATTTTAAAAAATCCTAAAATACTTATTTTAGATGATTGTACTTCCAGTTTAGATCCTGAAACAGAAAAGGAAATTCAGAAAGAATTAAGAATATTAATGAAAAACAGAACAACTATAATTATTGCACAAAGAATTTCAAGTTTAAAATTAGCAGACAGGATAATAGTATTAGATAGAGGTAAAATTCAAGATTTTGATTCTCATGAAGCACTATTAAAGAAAAATGATCTATACAGAAACACTTATAAAACTCAAATGTCTTATTTTGAAGATATTTGTGAAGATTCAATGAGTATGAGGTAGCCATAATGGATAATAGTAATAAAAATATATTTAAAGATATAAACCTTTTATAATGATTATTTAAATATTTAAAAAAACAATATAAAATGTTAATTGTTATGTATTTTTGTGCATTTATAAATGCAGCCTCTACAATTGTAGTACCTATTCTAATTCAAATAGGAATAGATGAGAACATTGTAAAAAAAGATTTAAACGGTCTTTACATAACATCTTTTGTATTAGCACTTATTTTATTAATTCAATTTATATCTGCAAGAACACAGGGTATAACATTAATGAAAATTGGTAATAAACTGTTCTATGAGTTGAGAAAAGATGTTTTTTCACACCTCCAGGCATTATCCTTTAATTTTTTTGATAAAAACAAGACTGGTCAAATTATGACAAGGGTTACAAATGACATACAAGTTTTAGAAGAACTTTTAATGTCTGGACTTGATACAATTTTTGTAGATTTTTTGAAAATATTTGGAATTATATTTGCTATGATTTATTTAGATATTAGATTAAGTGTAATTTTGATTATTATAATACCAATTTTAGTATTAATCGTTTTTGGAATAAGAAGAAAAATAACTATTGTTGCAGAAGAAATCCAACAAAATTTATCCTCTATAAATTCTTATTTAAATGAATCACTTTCAGGAATCATGGTTATACGTTCTTTTGCAAGAGAGCAGAAAAACATTTCAGACTTTAGTGAGAAAAATGAGAATTACTATAAAAAGACTAAAAAATTCTATCCTCTAAATGCTTTTTTTTGGCAATGTATTTCCACTTTAAATAATTTTAGTATAGGTATGGTTATTATTGGTGGAGGTTTTTTGCTTAAAAATAATATGATAACTATTGGTGTAATTGCAGCTTATTTAACTTATGTAACTCAACTTTTCCAACCAATGCAAAAAATAAGTAATATGTTAAATCAATTAAGCCGAGCATTAATTTCTTGTAAAAGAATATTTGAAATATTAGATGAAAAAATCAAAGTAAAAAATGATCCAAAAGCAATTACTAATATGAATATCAAAGGTAGTGTTAAATTTGAAAATGTGAATTTTTCATATGAAGAAAATAAACCCATATTAAAAGATATAAGTTTTTCAGCTCAGCCTGGTCAAACAGTGGCAATTGTAGGTGCTACTGGTTCAGGTAAATCAACAATAGTAAATCTACTTAGTAGATTCTATGATATAAATTCAGGAAAAATATACATTGATGATATTGAACTAAAAAAATATGATGTATGGCATTATAGAAACCAGACAGCTGTGGTTATGCAAGAACCTCAAATTTTCTCAGGAACAGTTTTAGATAATATAAGATTTTCTAAACCTAAAGCTAAAAAAAGAGATGTTGAAAAAATTACTAGGAGTTTAAATATTCACAGCATGATTATGGATTTTCCAAAGGGATATGAAACAAATTTAACAGAACATGGTGATAATATATCAATAGGTCAAAAACAATTATTGGCTTTTGCAAGGGCAATGCTAAGAAATCCCAAAATTCTAATTTTAGATGAAGCAAGCTCTTATCTTGATACAAAAACAGAAAAATTAATACAACATACTTTAGAAAAAATTATGAAAAAAAGGACCACTTTTATAATTGCTCATAGATTATCTACAATACAAAATTCTGACCTGATAATTGTAATTAAAAATGGTAATATAGTAGAAAAAGGAAATCATAATGAATTAATGAAAAAAAATTCTCACTACAGTAATCTGGTAAAAAGTCAATCTTTCCCCATTACATCAGAAGCTTAGTGGGATCCCCTTTGTTTTTAACTTAAATTTTGTTACTGTGTTTTTCAATTTATATAATATGAAAAAAATAATTTTTAATTATGTGATATAATTTTATAAAAATAATTTGAAAAAAATAATTTGAAAATTTGGAGTTAATATGGACAAAAAACATCAACTTACTTTAATAAAAAAATCAAAGGATACATTTTCATACTTCAAGGGCTTACAATTAAAAAGCAGTGTCTTTAAGGTCGCTGTCAGTAAAGGCAAAAATCTTATTGATGGCTATGTAGAAGATAATAATATTGAATATTATGTTTGGACAAATGTAAATACAGATGGATCTTTAAGTCCTTATAATTGCTCTTGTTCAGATGATAATAGTAAAAAGCATATATGTGAACATCTTATTGCTTTTATAACTTATATTTTAGATAATAATGTTTATAATAGGGGTGCTGAATTTAAAGTAAGAAAAAGCAAACCTATTGAAGCCCTACCTTTTTCAGAAATTAATTTCTTAAAAAATAGTATAGATAATACATATAAAAAAATTCCCATAAATATTCAATTACATCTCGATTTTAAAAGATACTCTTTTTATAATAAAAGTATTTTAGTTTTTATAAAAATAGGATCTGAAAGATTGTATAAAATTAAAAATATACAAGTCCTGATAAATTCAATAACTAGTGGTGAGAATCTGTATCTTGGAAAAAATTTTACTTATATGCCCAATAAAATGTGCTTTACTGGAATAGATAAAAAAATTATTAAATTCTTTTTAGATTATTATACATATCAAATCAAAGACATTGAATATCAATATAATGATAAATCAACTTTAGTATTATCAGGAAATTCAGCAAATCAATTTTATAGTGCTATGTGGAATTATTTTGGTACTGATAAAATAATCAATATTTCAAATCAAATAAAAGATGTTCAAAATGATCTTGATATCAATATTAATTTAAAAGAAGAAGAAGAAAATATCCTGATGGAAGTCAATTACGATAATAAGGGTAAAATATTTCCTCTAGTTAATGATTTTGAGTTTATATATAATAATGAAAGCGAAACAATCATTAAACTTGATAAAAATAAAGCAATGCTTTTTAAAAAACTCTACAGTATTAAAACTAGAGAAAAACAAACTATATTTAGAATAAATACACATCAAAGAAAAGATTTTATAATTAACTTTTTCAATAAAATTAAAAATTTTTGTAATATAAAAGTTTCTGATAACCTAAATGAATTAGTCCTAAAGGAAAGTCTTGTTCCAAAAATCTATTTTGATATATGGAAAAATGGTATAAAATCAGAAATTGAATTTAGTTATGGTGAAAAAGTTATCAACCCCCTATTAGATAAAAGCGATGCTTCAGATTTAATAGGAAGAGATTTAGAATTAGAGCAAAAAGTTCTATCTAATTTAGAATATATTGGCATGGAAAAGAAAAAGGAGTATATGACTTTAAAAGATGATGAAAAAATTGTAAAACTAATAACAGGTGGATTGGATGAATTAAAAAAAGAATCAGAAATTTACTATTCTGAAGATTTTAAAAAATTACAGGTTAAAGATTTAAAAAAAATCAAATTTGGAATTAGTGTTTCTGATGGTTCTTTACTTTCAATGAAAATAGATTCTCAAGAATTTGATCAAGATGAATTAAATGAAATCTTAGAATCTTTAAAATTCAAAAAAAAATATATTAAACTAAAAAGAGGTTCTATAATAAATATTGATACTCCTGAAATTAAAAACTTTTCTGAACTTTTAAACACATTGGATGTGGATTTCAAAAAAATCAAAGACAGCGAATTTAAATTAAATAAAAATAGAGCAATATTTATTAATAATTACATTACAGATAATAACATAGAATATACAGATGCCAATGGAAAATTTGATATGATAGTAAATGATATATTAAATCCCAAAGAAATTGATTATACACTAGATTCCGCAATATCAACAATATTAAGAGATTATCAAAAAACTGGTGTTAAATGGTTGAAAACCTTATCTCATTATAATTTTGGAGGAATTTTAGCTGATGATATGGGTCTTGGAAAAACTATTCAAGTGCTTGCACTTTTAAAAACTGAAAAAAATAATAACAATATACATAAACCAAGTATTGTAATATCACCAACATCAGTAGTCTATAACTGGAAAGCAGAATCAGAAAAATTTACTCCCGAGTTGACTTTACTTATAATAGATGGTAAAAGTGACTTAAGAAAAGAAAATATAAACAAATGTAATGACTATGACTTCATTATAACTTCTTATGGTCTTTTAAAAAATGATATTGAAGAATATAAAAAGATAGAGTTTAATTATATATTTTTAGATGAATCCCAACATATAAAAAATCCTTTTACTCAAAATTCTGAAGCTGTAAAAGAATTAACAGCTCAATCATGCTTTGCTTTAACTGGAACTCCAATAGAAAATAATTTAACCGAATTATGGTCAATATTTGATTTTATAATGCCTGGTTATCTTTCAACACATAGTAAATTTGTTAAAAAATTTGAAAAACCCATTATAAAAAATAATGACCAAAGAGTTCTAAAGGTCCTTTCAAAACTCATTAAACCTTTTTTATTAAGGAGACTTAAATCCGATGTTTTAAAAGAGCTTCCTGAAAAAATAGAATCTAATTTTATTGTACAGATGAAAGAAGAACAAAGAAAAATATATACAGTTTTGCATATGCAAGCTAAAAAAGAAATTGAAGATGAAATATCAATAAAAGGCTATCAAAAAAGCCGATTAAAAATCCTTTCAATTTTGACAAGAATAAGACAAATATGCTCGCATCCTGGAATGTTTATTGAAAATTATGAAGGTGGAAGTGGAAAAGTAGATGCTGTAATGGAACTTATAAACAATTCTTTAGATTCAAATCATACTATCTTACTATTTTCACAATTTACAAAAATGTTAGCTATTTTAAAATCTGAATTGGATAAAGAAAAAATAGAGTATTTTTATCTGGATGGTTCAACAAAATCTCAAGATAGATTAGAGCTTTCAAATAGATTCAATAATGGAGAGAGAAAAGTATTCTTAGTTTCTCTAAAAGCTGGTGGAACAGGACTAAATTTAATTGGAGCAGATACTGTTATTCATACAGATCCATGGTGGAATCCTGCTGTAGAAGATCAAGCAACAGATAGAGCATATAGAATAGGTCAAAATAATATGGTCCAAGTATATAAGATAATAACTAAAGGAACAATAGAAGAAAAAATAATTGAACTTCAGTTAAAAAAGAAGAACCTTATAAATAGTGTTATTCAACCAGGTGAAAATTTAATTACTAAACTTGAGGAATCAGAATTAAGAGAAATACTGGAATATAATATATAAATTCCCGCTAATTCCTTATGTCACTATTTTTTCTTATAAAATTAGTATTTTACTCCATCTTATAGAAATAATAAGATAAATGTTATATAATTTTTATTGGTAGGTGATAATAAAATGGAAAATTCAACTTTAAACAATCGCTATACAATCATTGAAAAAATCGGTAGCGGTGGAATGGGCACAGTATACAAAGCAAATGATACAAGACTGGATAGAATAGTAGCTATAAAAGTCTTAAAAGATAATCTTACTGATAATAGTGAATTTATTAGAAGATTCGAAAACGAAGCTAAATCTATTGCCAGATTAAAGCACCCAAATATTGTTACAGTATATGATATTAATAATATTGACGGTATATACTATATCGTTATGGAATATATTCCTGGGACTTCTCTAAAAAATTTAATCTTAGAGAAAGGTTTCTTGGATTATCACAATACAAAAAATATTTTTTTTAATATTCTAAATGCTATAGAGCATGCCCATAAAAATAACATTATACACAGAGATATAAAACCCCATAATATATTAATATCAGAAGATAACATACCAAAGGTTCTTGATTTTGGCATAGCAAAACTTTTAACAGATACAGAGCTAACAAAAGCTGGCAATATACTAGGGTCATTAACATATGCTTCTCCAGAACAATCCCAAGGTCTTGTAATTGATAAACGATCAGATATTTATTCTCTTGGTATAACATTTTATGAGACTTTAAATGGAAAGCCACCATTTTCAGGTGAAGATATTTCAAGTATTATATTTAAGCACATTCAGGAAATTCCAAAACCACTGCATGAAATCAGCAATCTCGTTCCCTTTGAAATAAGCAAAATAATTTCAAAGATGTTAGAAAAATCTTCTGATGACAGGTATCAAAGTATCGAAGAAATAACTACTGATTTAAAAAGTTTCGATAATAGTACTAACAATTTCAATATAGCACAAACAATTTCAGATGTTCATTTTAGTGAACTTGCCCGATTAAATCATTTACAAGAAAGCCATATACAAAATACTAGTAATACTAATAGTACTAGTATTACTACTAATAATACTGATACTGATGCTAATACTAATATTAATACTAATACTAATACTAATACTAATACTAATACTAATACTAATACTAATACTAATACTAATACAGTAGAATCTTCTTCAAAAAAATTCCTTAACAAACTTCTCATTTCAATGATGGTAATTATTGCATTTCTTGCTATAATAATTGTAGTTTTAATAAATAATTCTACCCAAAATCAAAACAATCTAGATAATCAAGATCTAACTATGAATATTAACCCAGATTCAAGTAATTCTGATTCAAGTAATTCTGATTCAAATAATTCTGATTCTAATTCTACCTCAAGAGGTAAGATTTCAGATGATAAATCAGATAGTAATGTTAGTAATTCAGATAATTCTGAATATATTTTCCCAAATAGTCAAAATGAACTTTTAACAAATAATGATTTAGTTGGAAAAAACGAAAAAGTTTTGGAATTAGGTAGAAATGAAATATTTGCAAGACATGGTTATATTTTTAAAACTGGTGAAATTTCCAACTATTTTAATTCAAAATCATGGTATATTCCAGAAAATCCCGCTGATAGTTTTGATTTTAACAGTTTATCTTCTATAGAAAAAGAAAATGTTAATATTATAAAAAATAAAGAGAAACAATACTAGGCATAACTAGAAAAATAAACTCATCAACTTTCTAATTATGCCTTAAAGCAACTTCATAAAACATTCCAAAAGTTTGCTGATTTATTTTGATCAAATTTAAAACATTATATTAATTTCATTGGAATCATCCAATACTTTAATAGTTAAAATATCTTGTTCATGTTTAAACTCATTAAACTTAATATTATTTATATAAATATTTTTTGGTGATTTTTTTACATTTATAAATTTTAAAATAAAATTCTTTCTACCATTATTAAAACTTTTTTGCTTATAAATAATTTTAAACTCAATATTACCTCTACTTGTAGTTGTTTTAAAAAAAATTAAATTGTATTTTTTTAATTTATAGTCAAAAGAAATTCCATCATCTTCATACATTTGATACTCCCCATCACCTGGGAATATTTCTAAATCAAGGGATTCCACTATCTTTTCATTTGTGTAGTTCATAATAGGATTTAAAGGTAATATGGTTCCTGACTTAACAAATAGTGGTATACTATCAATTGGTGTATCTGCCACTATATAAGATTTACCTTCATAACTTTTATTATTTCTATAATCAAACCAAGTTCCTTGAGGCAAATAGACTAACCTCTTTTTAAGAGAAGGTTTTGTAACTGGCGCCACCAGTAAATTTTCTCCAAGCATAAATTGATCAAAAAGATTTTTTAAATTATCATCAGATGGATACTCTAAAACAAGGGGTTTCATAATTGGTAATCCAGTAATTGAGGAATTATAGAACTCAGTATAAATATAATTTAGTAACTTATAGCGAAATTGTATATATTTTTTTACAATTTCTAAAGTCTTTTCTCCAAATTCCCAAGGTTCATGTTTTTTTGAAGAAAATTCAGAATGTCCTCTAAAAAACGGAATAAATGTTCCAAGTTGTATCCATCTAATAAAAATTTCAGAATCTGCATTTTCATGAAACCCACCAACATCACTTCCTACAAAAGATACCCCTGATAGTCCTATATTTAAACACATAGAAATAGATGATTCTAAATGTTCCCACCAACTTGTATTATCACCTGTCCATAGTGCTGAATATCTTTGAATACCTGAATAAGCAGCTCTCGATAGTATAAAAGGTCTTTTATTTGGTAAATATTTAGAAAAGCCTTTTAAAGTTGATTTACACATAGAATTTCCATATACATTATGATATTTAGAAAAAGCATTATTATATCCATTGTTTTCTAACATAACATCATTTCTAATGGTAAATGTTTCTCTATCATTACTATTATTATATGATTTAAAATTACTGGGTTCATTCATATCATTCCAGATTCCTGCTATCCCCAAATCAAATAATTCTTTATGTTTATCTGCCCACCAATCAGATGTTTTCTCATTTGTAAAATCTGGAAACGCACATTCTTCAGGCCAAACTTTACCATAGAAAATTTTATTATCTAGATATTTACAAAACAAGTCTTTCTCTATTCCCTCTTTAAATATACTATATTCTGGATCTTTCTTTACACCTGGGTCAATTATTGTTACAACTTTAAATCCCATTTCATTTAAATCATTTATTAATTTTTTAGGATTTGGAAATCGATTATTATTCCATGTAAATACTCTATAGCCATCCATATAATCAATATCTAAATAAATCACATCACATGGAATTTCATTTTTTCTAAACCCATTTGCTATGTCTCTCACTATTTTTTCAGAAAAATAGCTCCATCTACATTGTTGATAACCTAAACTCCATATAGGTGGTAGATTTATCTTTCCTGTAAGATAAGTATACTTTTTTATAATTTCTTTTATATCAAAGCCTCCAATAAAATAAAAATCCATTTCAAAATCATTTGCTCTTATATTGTAAGAATCATCATTTCTCAAATCAAACCAGGTAGCACATGTTTTATCTAAGAACCATCCATATGAATTTAATTTATTATGAACTATCATGAATGGAATAGATTGATAAAGAGGATCTTTAGTAGGATTTTGATTGGTTTGATCAGTATTCCACATCTTATACTCTCTACCTTTTTTATCAAGATAACCATATTTTTGCCCCAAACCATAGAAATGATTATCTAAGTTAGAATCAAATTCAAAACTGGTATCAAATCTTGATTCTACTGTTTTAGACCATATAATTTTCTTAATTTTTGTTATTTTAGAATTATTCTTATCTAATAAAATTATTTCACCACATTTTTTATCAAATTTAATTTTTAATTCCAAAGATTCTAAAACAAAGTAATCTTTGTTATCTCTACTTGTAATCTCTATATTTTTATCAGGCTTTTCAATAACTGAAAAAGAAGGTACTTTCAAAAATTCACCATTATAGGAATATATAATTCTTATAATATCTTTAGAATAAAATACAACCTTTAAAAAACCATTATCGCATTTAATCTTATAAATATTTTTATCTGATTCCATGGATTGAAATAAATTAACTTGATTTAAAGACACATCTTCCTTTGAAGTCCAAAAAGACATAATATTACCTCCTATTTTGTTATGTCATAATCAAAAAATAAATCATTTGATTATGATTTGTTGGAGTACATTATGATACTATTTATATTATTTTTTAGTTTATCCTAATTATACATTATTGAATCGAGCAACTTCAATCTAAATTTTTTTACTAAAGTTAAGTTTTTATACTTATATTACGATAATTTTTTATAGTCAATTATTATAGTCAATTATTAATTGTTAAAGAATAAGGAGCGATTATATGAAAAAACTATCTACCAAAGTGGTGCTCGTTTTTGCAATTACAACTATTTTTATTACTTCAGTAGGTTCTTCCATACTATATTTTAATATGAGAAATTTTATAACAGATAGTAAAGAAAAGGATTTACTTCAAGAAATACAACTCAAAGGAACTTATATAGAAAATATAATAAATAAAGATGGATTTACTAAAAGCCAGAAAAATATTTCATCAATTTCTCAAGAAGTAAGTAAATTTAGAGTTTTTGATACTGGATATTACTTACTTATGGATGAAGACTTCAATATTAAATATCATCCTGACAAAAGTCTAAAAAATTTAAGAACTGTCGCTGACGGCTCTCTTAGTTTTTTGGCCGACAATATATCAGAAAGTAAAAATAATACAGATTCTATAAACTATTTTTATAAAGGCGATAATAAAATACTTTCTTATTACAAGTTAAGTAATGGTTGGATACTAGCTTCTGCTCCTGTTAGAAAAGAAATGTATATTGAACTTAATAGATTCAATAGTTTGGTAATTTTAACAACAGTTTTCCTTATATTTTTAAGTTTAATTGTAGCATATTTTTTTGGGAGATCAATATCTCAAAAAATGTTATCGTTAAAAAAATTAGCACTCGAATTAAGTAATGGTAATATAGATATTAATTTTAAAATTAAATCCAAAGATGAAATTGGCCAATTGTCAGATGCTTTTTTCAAAGTTGTCAATAATTTAAAAAATTTACACAATGAAATTGATATTGTTACAAATTCAGTAATTGAAGGACATTTAGAAGCAATGTCAAATGAAGATAATTTCAATGGTGCATATAAAGAAATTCTAACTAAGATTAATCTATTAAGCAAATCTTTAGTAGGACATATTGATAAAATTCCATTACCTATAATGATAGTTGACAAAAATTATAAAATTATCTATATAAATTCATCAAGTTCAAATTTTTTAAATAAACCAAAATCTAAATTATATGGAACTAAATGTTCAGAGTTATTTAAAATAGAAAATTGTAATACAAAAGACTGTGTTTGTTCAATAGCTATGAAAGAAAACTGTACTAATTCCATAGATACAATAGCAAGACCCCTAGATAATGATATAGATATTTCTAATATAGGTATTCCGATTAAAGATGTAAATGGCGCTATAATAGGAGCATTAGATATAATAATTGATCAAACCAAAGTAAAATCTGCCGAAAGAAAATTGGCAAAACAATTTAGTTTTCAGGGGAAAGAAGTAAAAAAACTTATATATAATTTAAAGGAAATATCAAATGGAAATTTCAATTTAAATGCTAAAACTGGTGACTATGATGTTGACACTGAAGAGGTAGGTAAAAGCTTTTCAATTATTAATGATACTATAAATAATATATCTGAATCTTTAAGTAAAATAATGTATGAGATAAATGCTGCAGCCGAGCAAGTCTCACTTGGATCAAATCATCTATCAAATTCAAGCCAACTTCTATCACAAGGAGCCACAGAACAAGCAACTTCTATTGAAAATATCAGTTCTTCTATTTCTGAAATATCTTTTAAAACTAAAAATAATTCAAGCAATGCAGATAATGCAAATATTTTAACCCAAAGAATTAAAACCAATTCTGAAAACATAAGTGAAAAAATGAATAACATGATAAAAGCAATAAATGATATAAATGATTCATCAAATAATATTTCAAATATTAATAAAATAATTGATGATATAGCATTTCAAACAAATATTTTAGCTCTAAATGCTGCTATAGAGGCGGCTCGTGCCGGTCAATTTGGAAAAGGTTTTGCAGTAGTCGCAGAAGAAGTAAGAAATCTTGCCACACGAAGTACTGAAGCAACTAAAGATACTACACATTTAATTGAAAATTCAATAAAAAAAGTTACTGTAGGTAAAGAAATTGCTTTAAGTACCTCAGAATCTTTAGATTCAATAGTCAATGAAATTAGGCAATTTTCAGATATAATTGAAAATATTTCAAAATCATCAAAAGATCAGGTCAATAATATTTCAGAAATCAATAAGTCTTTATTAAAAGTTTCAAAAGTAGTACAAACCAATTCAGCTACCGCTGAAGAAAGTGCCGCTTCAAGTGAAGAATTATCTGCTCAATCCACAATGTTAAAAGAATCTGTTGGTATTTTCAAATTAAAAACAAAACCCGTAGAACTGAGTAAAGTATAATCAAAAATTTCATAAGACAATTTATTTCCCATTTGATTGTGTCTTATGAAAACTCTAAAAAATAATACCAAATTCTTTTCGTCTGAAGTTCACTTAAATCATGTAAATTCATACTCGAGAATTAGAGTTTATTTTTTGGATATCCCTTAGTTTCAACATATAAAAAAATTTGTTAAAACTAATTCTATTGAGGTCAATTATGTAAAAGTATTTCTCATAAAAGTTGACAAATTTTTTTTTATACAATTAAACTATATTTGAATAAATAAATTATGCTTTTATTCGTTATATTTATTTAATTTTATAATTTGGAGGATTTATTTTTATGGAATTTTTGTTAAAGCTAGAAAAAAAATTAGAATATTATTTTATTGAGAAAGGTCCAATTAAGATACCTGCTAAATCAAAATCACAGCTTACAATTATACTACCAATCATTGCTATTATATCTCTTTTATTCTATGTTATTTCAGTACTTTCTGGTTTAGTCATTACTTTTAGTAGCCTTTCTATTGTTACTTTTTTTAGATTATTAACTTTACTAATATGTGCAATGGTAATAACATTTATAATAGTGTCGTTAATCGAATTATTTAAGCTCACAAAAAAATCTTGGAATTTTTTATTTTATGCTAACCTTTCAGCTTTAGTATATTTTATATTAAATTTCATTACAAATATTGTCGCCAGTTCCCGATATTTTAATGGTGCTATGTTTACATTTATTACTTCAACTTTAATTTCTTTTATATTTTTAATTGTGACTATTTTAATTGAAATTGCAATTTTATATTTTATGTTTCAATTGAAAGATCAATATAAAAACTAAATCAAACTAAAAAATCTTATTAATTTTTAAGGCTATAGTTTTAATTATAGCCTTAATTTTTAAATATAGTTTTTATAATATATATAGTCAAATTTTGAATTATTTTTTAGCACATCCTAAGAAAATCTAATGATAAGGCAGAATCAAAAAATAAACTAGTCAACTTTTTTTAAAAATCCGTTAAAGCATCGGCATTTTCAGAAAAAAGTTGTCTTATGAAATTTTTGATTAT
>JBDMZA010000714.1:0-8288 GCA_039770155.1 Clostridiales bacterium | reverse complement strand
GCAAGAGCAAACAATGCAAATATAGGTGAAAAATTAGGAGGTATAAAAATGAAAGTAATTAATCGAAAAAATTGTCTATCATCCAATACTAAATCTCTCCGCAATACTAATTCGGAATATAGTTGATCATTAGCAAAATTTAATACAAAAACTAAAAAATTAAGAAATATAACATAAATAATTAAGTTTTTTATTGCAAATCTACCAAAAATTTTTTCTAAACGATTTAGAATACTCATTAAAAATCTCCTTAAATTTTAAAGATGCTGTTTTGATTATTATAGTATTTTGATATGATAAGGTCAATGGATAAACGGATTTTAAAAAAAGTTGACTAGTTTATTTTTTGATTCTGCCTTATCCAAAGGAATTTAAAAAGAGTGTTTCAGATTAATATAAAACACTCTTTAGAGAATAAATTTAAATTAATCATAATTTTTTTAAACGTTCATTAAAAATGCCCCTCTTTGTATATTTTGTGTGAAGAAGTTTATGAGATTTATGCCCTAAAGGTTCTATTAAGTATTCTTCATAGAGTTTTAGAATAAATGGATTTTCATGGGATTTTCTCATTTCCTTATCTTCATCTTCTTTATATATAGCTTCTAATCGTTTTTGACGAATTTCATTATTGGTTGGTCTTGGTTGTCCGCCTCCACTAATGCATCCTCCAGGACAACACATAACTTCGATAAAATGATATGGAGATTTACCTTCTTTTATTTCTTCAAGTAGTTTATGTGCACCTTTAAGACCACTTGTTACTGCTACTTTTACCGCAATACCTTCTAAATGTTTAAATTCTTTTAGTGCACCATCAATTAAAAGATCAGCAGTTTTGATTTGATCAAATCCTACTATAGGTGTAACATGTAATTTATCCATAGGTAATTCCCTTCCAGTAACTACTTCATACACAGTTCTTATTGCAGCTTCCATAACTCCACCTGTAACTGCAAATATATCAGCAGCCCCTGATGACATACCTAAAGGATTATCAAATTTACTATCTTCTAATGATTTAAAATCTATACCGGCATCTTTTATCATTTTTGCAAGTTCTCTAGTAGTAAGAACAGCATCTACATTGGGATTTCCATCATTATATAATTCTTCTCGCGTTATTTCAAATTTTTTAGCTGTACAAGGCATGACTGAAACTATATAAATATCTTTTGGGTCAGATTCAATCTTATCAGCATAATATGATTTAGCTAATGCACCTAGCATCATTTGTGGAGATTTACATGTTGAAAGATTCTCAATTAAATCTGGAAATGTGTGTTCAATGTATTTTATCCATCCAGGACTACAACTTGTTATCATTGGTAGTACTGCTTTTTCTTTACTTAAAGCTGATTCAACTCTTTTTAAAAATTCATGACCTTCTTCTAAAATAGTTAAATCAGCAGTAAAATTAGTGTCGAATATGTCATTAAAGCCGATTTCTTTTAGAGCACTAACCATTTTGCCTGTTACCAAGGTTCCAGGAGCATAACCAAATTCTTCACCTAAAGCAGCTCTTACAGCTGGGGCAGTTTGTACAATTACTCTTTTTGAATCATCGAAAATAGCTTCCCATACTTCTTTTAATGAATCTTTTTCTTGAATAGCACCAACAGGACAAACAATAGTACATTGACCACAATAAGTGCAATTTACAGTATTTAATTGGAGATTGTTAGCAGGACCTATAATTGTTTTAAAACCTCTGTTTTGGGGACTTAAAATTCCTACTCCTTGTATTTCGTTGCAAACTTCTACACATCTTCTGCACAATATGCATTTTGATAATTCTCTGGTAATTGAAGGAGAAGAACTATCAATGAAATTTTTTGATTTTTCTCCCTCAAATCTAAATTCATCAATTTGCATTAATTCACCAAGTTTTTGAAACTCACAATTTTGATTTCTGGAGCAACTTAAACAATCTCTTGGATGATCTGAAAGCATTAACTCATAAAGCAATTTTCTTGTTTTTTTAACTTTTTCGGAATTGGTTTTTATAACCATTCCATCCCTTGCTTCAACTATACAAGATGCTTGAAGATTTTTAGCTCCTTCAACTTCTACAACACATATTCTGCATGAACCAACTTTATTTACATTTTCTAAGTAACAAAAGTGAGGGATTAAAATATTGTTTTCTTTAGCAATATCTAAAATTGTCATACCTTCTTTTGCTTTTATTTTTTTATTATTAATTGTTAATTCAATCATATTCTAAGACCTCCTGTCACATCTTAAGCATCTCATAGATTCTGCTATAGCATTAAGTTTATGGAATCCTAAAGCAACTTCACCAAAACATTTTTTTCGATCTTCAGGATCTAGATATTTCATTGAGAACCTTTCATGTTCAAGAATATCAGATTCTTCAGATGTTTTTGGTATTTCTATTTCTTCACCAGTATTTAAAATACCATTTCCACCAAGGTATTTATCAATAGCTCTTGCAGCATTTTTACCATCAGCTATTGCTGTTATTACAACATCAGAACCTCTTGCAACATCTCCACCAGCAAAAACTCCTTCAATGTTTGTCATTAAGGTATCTTTGCTTGTGACAAAAGTACCCCATCTAGTTGTTTCAACTTCATTTTTATCTATAAAAGGAAGATCTGAATATTGACTTACCGCTGGAATTACCATATCTACTTTGATTTTAAACTCAGAGCCTTTTATAGGTATAGTTTTTCTTCTGCCATCACTTCCAAAATCGCTTAATTTCATATCTACACATTCAATTTCTTCTAATTTTTCTTCACCAATAAATTGAGTAGGTGAAACCATAGTATGTATTGTTATTCCTTCCTCAATTCCTTCTTTTATTTCTATTACATCGGCAGGCATATCTTCTAGATTCCTTCTATATAACACTATAACTTTATCAGCACCTAGTCTGACAGCAACTCTTGCAGCATCCATTGCAGTACTTCCACCGCCTATAACTGCAACAGTTCCTTTCAATTTAAAATCACCATTAATATTAACATCTTTTAAGAAGTCCAAACCATAGTATACATTTGATAAATCTTCGCCTGGTATATTTATTTTTCTTGAAAATTGTGTTCCAGTAGCAATATATATAGAATTATAATCATTCTTTAACTCCTCAAATTGAATATCTTTACCAACTTCTATATTTAAATGAATTTTTACACCTACATTCTCAATTAATTTAATTTCCTTTGCTAAAATATCTTTTGGAAGTCTGTATTCAGGAATTCCAAAAGCTAAAACTCCTCCTGCAATAGGTTGTTCTTCATATACATCAACTTCATAACCAAGTCTTGCTAAATAATATGCACATGTTAGGCCAGATGGTCCTGCACCAACTATAGCTACTTTTTTGCCCTTTTTAGGAAATACTAAATCCATATAAGGTTCTTCACTTTTTAATATATAGTCTGCTGCATATCTTTTTAAATTAACAATAGAAAGAGACTCATCTAATTGCATTCTTCTACATTTACTTTCACAGGGATGAGTACATACTCTACCGCAAATTGCAGGAAATGGATTATCTTTTCTGATCAAATTGTAAGCATCTCTTACTCGTCCTGCTGCAATTAGAGATATATAGCCAGGTACGTTTACATCAGCAGGACATGCGTTTTGACAAGGAGATAAAAACATTTCAGAACATACACCTGCATCACAGTGATTGTTAATTATGTGTTCTTCATATTCTTCACGAAAATATTTTATTGTACTTAATACTGGATTTGGAGCTGTTTGACCTAAGCCACATACAGCAGTTTCTTTAATCATAGAACCTAGTTCTTCTAGTAATTCTATATCTCCTATTTTACCTTCTCCTTTTGTAATCCTTTCTAATATTTCAAGCATTCTTTTTGTTCCCAATCTACAAGGTACGCATTTACCACAGGATTCTTCTTGAACAAATTCCATGAAGAATCTTGCCATATCAACCATACATGTATCTTCGTCCATACTTATCAATCCACCAGAACCCATAATTGCTCCAAGTTTAGTGAGAGAATCGTAATCTATAGGTGTGTTTAAATATTCTTTAGTTATACAACCACCTGATGGACCACCTGTTTGTGCAGCTTTAAAGTGTTTTCCTTTTGGGATACCACCACCAATGTTAAAAATTACTTCTCCAAGTGTAACACCCATAGGTATTTCAACTATGCCAGTATTTACTATATCTCCCGCTAATGCAAATACCTTCGTCCCTTTACTTTTTTTCGTCCCATATTGTGAAAACCAATCACTGCCATTTAAAATAATTGGTACAATATTGGCAAAGGATTCAACATTATTTATTATAGTAGGTTTTTCAAATAATCCTTTTTGAAATGGAAAAGGAGGTTTTTGTTTAGGTTCTCCTCTCTTTCCCTCAACTGAAGCCATTAATGCAGTTTCTTCACCACAAACAAATGCACCAGCTCCTATTCTAATTTCTAAATCAAAGGAAAAAGAACTTCCAAAAATATTATTTCCCAAGATTCCGGAATTTCGTGCCTTATCAATCGCAAGACCCAATCTTTCAACTGCAAGAGGATATTCTGCTCTAATATAAACATATCCCTTAGAAGCTCCAATAGAATAGCCGCCAATCATCATCCCTTCAATTATGTTATGGGGATCACCTTCCAAAATGCTTCTATCCATAAATGCACCAGGATCTCCCTCATCTGCATTACAAACAATATATTTTTGATCCGATTTTGCTTTCATCCCAGCTTCCCATTTTATACCTACTGGAAATCCAGCACCTCCTCTTCCTCTTAATCCGGAATTTTTTATTTTGTTTATTACATCTTCTTGACTATCATTATTTAAAACATTTGCTATTGCCAAATAACCATCAACTGATATATATTCTTCTAAACTACTATAATCAATATTTCCACAATTCTTAAGTGCTATTTTAACTTGTTGGGCAAAATATGGAATATCTTTTAGGTAAGGTATATTTTTTCTGCTTTTTATATCAAAGTAAGTTTTTTCTTTTATTATGTTTCCTTTAACAAGATGTTCTTCAACTATTTTATATACATCTTCACTACTTACATTTGTGTAAAAAACTCCTTCAGGATTAATTACTATAACTGGACCAATATCACATGTACCTATACATCCAGTTTCTATTGTATAAACTTTTTCTTTCAAGTTATTTTTTTCTAAAGCCTCTAATAAAACATTTTTTACTTCGTGACAGTTAGAAGATATACATCCAGCTCCTGAACAGACTAATATTTTATATTTGTAATTATTCATTTTATCTAAATAATTATCTTTTATTTCTTTTAATTTGCCTATTTCAGTTATATTATAATCCAATTTTATCACCTCCAATATTTTAGTAGTATTTTTCTAATATTTTTTTTAACTTATCAGGATTAACTTGTTTTAAAACTTCATCATTTATTTTTATTGCAGGAGCTAATCCACAAGCACCTATACAACGTACGACTTCTAATGTGAATTTTCCGTCTGATGTTGTACTACCTACGTTAATTTCTAATAATTCTGTCAACTTATCAATAATTTTTTTCCCGCCTCTTACATAACATGCTGTTCCAAGACAAACACTAATAGTATATTCTCCGCGCGGTTCTGTAGAAAAAAAAGAATAAAAAGTTACAATACCTGATATTTCAGATAATGGAATATCTGCCTTAAGAGAAATAAATTTTTGAAGTTCAAGAGGTAAGTATCCATAAATACCTTGAGATAAGTGTAATATTTGTATAAGACTTCCTTCCTTACCTTTGTGATCATCAATAATTTTCTCTATTCGAAGAAATTTTTCTTCTTTTGATTCTTTTTTACATTGACAATCTTTTAACTTGCTCATAGAAACCCTCCTTGTATAATATATTTATAAGTTAGGCATAATCAAAAATTTCATAAGACAATTTTTTTATGAAAATATTGATGGTTTAACGAATTTTCAAAAAAATAGTTAAATAATCGATAGCTTTAGAAAAAAGTTGTCTTAGGGATAGAAAAAAAATAAATTCACATTCTTGATAAGGAATTTATTTAGTAGTGATTTTTAGATTAAATTGACTTGATTATTGCCATAAATATGTTTTATAAAAACTTAATCACATATTGTATTATATATCAAAAAATCATTTAATTCAATGTTATTTATGTTATTAATAAACAGTTAGTGTAAGAATTTGATTATAATATATTAATTATAAAGTAATAAAAAAACAATAAAGACAATAAAAGTGTGTAATTTATTTGCTAATGTTGTTAGTGATATTACCATACTGAAACAACAATAAATAACAAAAAAGAAATAATAATACACATAATAGAAAGTTTTGAACATTGTAAAAGAGTAAAAAGAGAAGGAAAAGCCATTAACAATATATCTTAACTAGAAATATATCTTATCAATTGTTTTAATTAGGCTATACGTGAAATTTTTGATGATAATAAGGATATTTTGGATTTGATTAATAATTATTTTCATTATAAAGTTAACTAGATTTATATTATGAGAAAATATTCTAAAAATAAAAAAAGTAATGGTTACTTTTCAGGAGTTAATTAAAATAATGTTTAGATAATGTTTAGATTATTGAAGATATGGGTATCAGTTTTTAATAAAGAAAAATCAATTGATTGGTAATAAAAATTTTATTAGAATACCTTAGGAGAACCTAAAAAATAATACCAAATCCTTTTCGTTTGGAACTTGCTTAAATTGTGAGAATTCATACTTGAGAATTAGATCTTGTTTTTTGGATATCCCTTAGTGAATTATTAAAATTCAAAGTATATTTTATAGATTGTTCGAAACAACATTTATGAGAGTATATAAAACTTAAAATGGATAATTTAAGGTAAACTTGTATATTTAGTTTTGTTAGATGAAGGGAAGATTAATATGAATATAGATAAAAATTATTTTGGACAGACTAATGACGAATTAAATAGTAATAAATTGTCATTAGAATATTATAATTATGCTAAAAAAGCTGTTATTGTGGCGAGTAATAAATTTCACATAAAATTGGATTTTTCAGAAGAAAGTATATTAAAGGTTGAGAATATATTAACAAGGTTAAATGATTTGTTAAAAAGAACAAATCCTCCAGAAGATATTCTCATGAATTATATTAGGTTGTATGCTGCATATGTAGGTCAGATTATAGTCTCTAAATGGGGAGGTTATTGGGAAGAAGAAAAAGATTATTCTTTAGAAGTTGGACCTGTACTAAAAGTAAGAGAGTTTGAGTTAAATTTAGTATCTAAAATATATAGAAGAGTTAAGGAAGGTTCTATGGATAATATTTGGGAGTTTTATAATACTTTAAAATATCAAATAGAACATTCAAATACAAAAGAAAGTTTGTTTGAGAGAGCAGAAATGGTAGCTCAATCACAAATTAATGGACATCAAAAAAGAGGATGGTTTTCAAAATTATTTGGAAGTAATTAAAATAATTATTAATGATGAAAATCTAAAATATAAGTGATACTTGTTTTTTAGATAAAGTTAGATATAAAATAAATATTTTTCAGTGAATATAAAATTTATTCACTGATTTTTTATTGTGTTTTTCTCAAAACTGTTATAATGAAATAAATGAAATAATATTTAAACTCTAATGTAATTTATTTTGTTTTGTTATAATATATTAACAATGGAATAAAAATATGTTTAAGGAGAGCCTAAAAAATAATACCGAATTCTTTTCGTCTGAATTTTGCTTAAATCGTGCGAATTCATACTCGAGAATTAGAGTTTATTTTTTGGATATCCCTAAGGAAGAATCAAAAAATAAATCAGTCAATTTTTTTGAAAATTCGTTAAACCATCGATATTTTCAGAAAAAAATTGTCTTATGAAATTTTTGATTCTGCCTAACAAGTACTATATTTGTTGAAAAGGAGAGAGATAAATTGGCAGAAATCAAATTTGAAATTATTAAAAAAATAGGAATAATTGGTGAAAATGCAAGAGGATGGAATAAAGAACTTAATTTGATAAGCTGGAATGGAAGAGAACCAAAATATGATTTAAGAGATTGGTCACCAGAACATGAGAAAATGGGAAAAGGTATTACATTGACAAATGATGAATTGAAAAGTTTAAAAGAATTGTTAAATGATATTGATTAGAGTATGCAAAAAAATAAATTTGTCATATATATAATGATTCATAGAGTAAAATAATACAATATAAATATTTTCATATAAATTTAATTGGAGATAAAAGTTAAAATGAAGTTTAATAGTATTATTAAACTTCATTTTAATAGTTATTAATTAGTGTAACTATCATAAAG
>JBDMZA010000713.1:0-2986 GCA_039770155.1 Clostridiales bacterium | reverse complement strand
AGAAATAGGGTCATTTAAGAAAAATATTTGTAATAATTTCTCATTATGATATATTTTACATATAAACATAATTTTATAAAAAAGTTAATATGATATATATACTATTAAAATCTACAAATGTTATATAAGTTAATTTCGAATAAAATCCAATATTATTTTATTTTTACTTTTTATATTTAATTTATTAAAAAACATAGACATTTTTCACAAAAGAATTTAAAATAATAAATAATAAATAGAGCATTTCAACAATGAATAAGAAGAGTAACTAATTGAAGGTAACAGCGAGGCAGTAAATGGTGAGAGACTGCTATTGGATAATAGTGAATGGCACTTAGGAGTTGAATTACCAAGTGGACTTTTGTCAATAAGGGTGGAACCGCGGAATTAAACTTTCGTCCCTGTCAGGGATTGAGAGTTTTTTATTTTTGAATAAAACAATAAAATGAAGAGGTGAATGTTAATGAATTTTCAGGATGTGATACTAAATTTACAAAAATTTTGGAGTAAACAAGATTGTGTATTAGCAAATCCATATGATGTGGAAAAAGGTGCTGGAACAATGAATCCTTTAACATATTTGAAAGCATTAGGTGAAAAACCATGGAAAGTTGCATATGTGGAACCATCAAGAAGACCAAAAGATGGAAGATATGGTGATAATCCAAATAGAGTTTTTCAACACCATCAATATCAAGTAATAATGAAACCATCTCCAGATAATATTCAAGAATTATATTTAGAAAGCTTAAAATCTATTGGTATCGATGATAAAAAACACGATATTAGATTTGTTGAAGATAACTGGGAATCACCAACTTTAGGTGCCTGGGGACTCGGTTGGGAAGTATGGCTTGATGGAATGGAAATAACCCAATTTACTTATTTTCAACAAATCGGAAGCATTGAATGTAACCCTATTACAGTTGAGATAACATATGGACTAGAACGTATAACAATGTATTTACAAGAAAAAGATAATATTTATGATATAAAATGGAGTAACACAGTTACATATGGTGATATATTTAAAAATGCTGAATATGAACATTCAAAATATAACTTTGAACTAGCTGACACTGATACATTATTTAAACTTTTTGACATATATGAAAAAGAAGCTGAAAAAATACTTGCTAACAAATTAGTTTTGCCTTCTTATGATTATGTTTTAAAATGCTCACATACATTTAATATGTTAGATTCTAGAGGTGCAATAAGTGTAACTGAAAGGGCGAGATTTATTGGTAAAGTACGAAACCTTGCCAAAAAAGTAGCAGAAATTCATCTTGAAAATATAAATTTATAGAACTAAATATCAAAAGGAGGATATATCAATGAATAAAAAATTACTATTTGAAATTGGTTCAGAAGAAATCCCAGCAAGATTTGTTCCAAATTCAATAAAACAATTAAAAGTTATAACCGAAAATAAATTAAAAGAATATAGAATAGATTTTGAAAGTATAAATGTATTTGCTACACCAAGAAGACTAACATTATATATAGACTCGATCAATACAACCCAATCAGATCTTGAATTAACTATAAAGGGTCCTTCAATAAAAGCAGCATTTGATAATAATAAAAATCCAACTAGAGCCTTAGAAGGTTTTATGAGATCAAATTCAGTTGAAATTAAAGATACATTCACAAAACTCAGTGGTAAAAGCGAATATATTTATGCTAAAAAAATAGAAAAAGGACTACCAACTAAAGAAATACTTGAGAAAATTTTACCTGAAATATTATTCTCCATAAAATTTAGTAAAACAATGAAATGGGGTTCATACACAATTAAATATCCAAGACCTATTAGGTGGGTTGTTGCTATTTTTGGTACAGATACACTTAATATTGAAATTGGAAATATAAAAGCTTCAAATATAACATTTGGTCATAGAACATTATCAAATAAAAATGTTAATTTAACACCAGATACATATTTTGATAAATTAAAAATAGCCAATGTTATTGTTAATCATAATGAAAGAAAAAATATGATTAGATATCAAATAGAAAATTTATCTAAATCAGAAAATGCTGATGCTCAAATAGATGAAGAATTATTGGAAGAAGTTAACTACTTAGTAGAGTATCCAACTGCGTTTATAGGAAATTTCGATCAAAAATATTTAAACTTACCAAAAGAAGTTGTTATAACACCAATGAAAGAACATCAGAGGTATTTCCCTTTGTTTAAAAATGGAAAACTTATTAATAAATTTATTGGAGTTAGAAATGGTGATGAAAAATCTATTGATATTGTAAAAACAGGAAATGAAAGAGTACTCAAAGCAAGGCTAGAAGATGCACAATTTTTCTATAACGAAGATAAAAAAATCAGACTTGAAGAACGCGTTAATGAGTTAAAAACAATAGTCTATCAGGAAAAATTAGGCACTGTATATGATAAGGTATTAAGAGTATCAAAAATCTCAGATTATATTGCAAATGAACTCCACTTGGAAAATGAAAAAAAAGATATGTTAAAGAAAACTACATTAATAAGTAAAGCTGACCTAGTTACATTAATGGTTAACGAATTTGATGAATTACAAGGACTAATGGGTATGTATTATGCAATTGAAAATAATATAGATAAGGAAATTGCCAAAGCTCTGTATACACAATACCTTCCAAAATTTTCTGGTGATAATGTTCCAAAAGACACTCTTGGAATGATTATGAGTATTTCTGATAGAGTTGATACTATAGTTGGAAGTTTCGGAATCGGTACAGTTCCTACTGGCTCTAATGACCCATATGGATTAAGAAGACAAGCACTTGGAATGATAAGTATTATTTTAGAAAATAACTTGAATTTGGATATAAACAAAATTCTTCGATTTTCTTCACATTTATATAACAATAATGTTATAACTAATATAGATAGTGTAATTAATGAAATAGATATTTTTATTAGACAAAGATTAAGAGTATTATTTATTGAAAAAGGATATAGATATGATATTGTTGATTCTTT
>JBDMZA010000712.1:0-2776 GCA_039770155.1 Clostridiales bacterium | reverse complement strand
TTATACTTCAAACTAATAGAAAGTAGGATAATTTTCTTGTAAATATATATTTAGAAAATTTAGTATAAAATTATTTCCACTTATAGAAAAATATATTTGGTTTTCTAATATGCTATATAATAATAATTTATAGTTAATATTTATTGTTATTTCCAAAAAAATCAAACAATTAAAAATATACTTTTACTCTAGCATAATAATATTATATAATAATAATTCTAGTTAGTGTTATTTAAAAAAACAAAATAAAATAGTGAGTATTTAAATAAAATTATGGAATTTATAACAACTAAAATAAATATCACTTGTAATCTGAGATTAACTTGTATATATATATTTGTCCATGACAAATTGAATAAATGGAAAAAAATGTCTTCGAGTCAATAGCATAATTGATGTATAATAGTACTGACTTATTGAAAGTTAAATAAATATTTATCATTTATTTTAGGCATAATCAAAAATTTCATAAGACAATTTTTTTCTGAAAATACCGATTGATGCAAAACAAAAAATATTGAAATAACTGGTACTAAACTTATATATCCTATTTGAAAAGCAGAGAGTGCAGAAGTTGACTTTTATTAAATATGTAGAATGGAAAAGAAAATGAAAAATTAATTTTATAATAAATTAATTAATACTAATAATTATTTCATTCAATTATTTTTAAATATATATATAAATTTACATTAAAGTAAAATTAATAATTTAGGAGAAACTAAAAAATAATGTCTTATTCTTATCAAAAATCATGTGATTCATTATTTGATAAGGACAAGTTGTTTTTTTGATATTACTTAGGAGGATTATATGCATAGAAAATACAATGATGTATCGGATTATATGAATGATTTAAAGAAATCAATAACATTAATAAATGAATCTATGAAGACTATTGAAGAAGAATTTATTGGTTTTTCAGATGTTGATACAACATATTTTAATTGTAGGACATCATCAGGTTTAAGTTTTTTATTAAAAAAATATAATGTAGACAGTGATCTTTTGGCTAGTAGGTTGAGAGTGGCAAATGATTTAATTAAGAATGCTAATATAGATTACTCTGATTATAAAAAAAACACAAAAAGTGTATTATCAGAAATAGAAGAAAATATAAATATAGAATTGAAAAGATGTAGAAATAAACTTTTTAATGCTAAAAATGAAGAAATTAACCTACTATATACAAAAGAATTTTTTCTAGATGTATATAATTATATAATTAGAAATGTGTTTTTTGAAAGTTTTAATTATACATGTGATGAAAAAATTAAGGAAAGACCTGTAGTTTAATGAAGCAATGAGGCTATAAATTAAGCGGGGTATTTTTTTAAGTTTTAAACTTATTAGTACTCTGTTTTGCCATGAATAAATTCAGTAGGAGAATTTAAAAAATGGTATTAAAGTTAATCTATTCTAATTCTTTATCTATCCATTCCTCAAAGTATAAAAAAACTAACTCTAGTAAAAAAAAGTAAAAACATATTAAAATAAAATAAAAAATCAAAATAAATCGATAAATGACAAAAAATATGATAAAATACATAATAATGTTTGATAAATTAATTTGCAGCCTAAAAAATAATATAATCTTAGAACTGCGTGATTTATTATTTTAAAATGTAGATTTGCTTTTAGATTTATCATAGTTTAGGAATAATCAAAAATTTCATAAGACAATTTTTTTCTGAAAATGTCGATGGTTTAACGAATTTTCAAAAAAAGTTGACTAGTTTATTTTTTGGCTATCCCTAAGAAAGATTATTAGGAGATAATTATGCTAACACTAGATAAAATATATAAGTATGAACCCTTGTGGGGAAAATGGAATGTTGAAAATACATTAGGCGATGGTAATTTAAGTAAAGTATATAAAATGAAAACAAAACAAAATGAAATTTCTGTTGTAAAAATATTTACTATTCCTACGAAAGTTCATCATGATGAATTTTATTCCAATAGACAATTTGATAAAGAAAAAAATGAAAAACAATATTTTTATGAAATAGTAGAAAAAGTTAAAGAAAAAATTGAAACTATCATCGATATTGAAAAATCTGATAATATTTTAAATTTTGATAAATATTTCATAAAAGAACATATTAATTCTATAGGCTGGGATATTTTGATTAAAATGGATTATCTTAAGTCTCTGGGTAATTATATAAGTGAGAATAATTTTACTTTAAGAGAAATAATTAAAATGGGAATTGATATATCAAATGCTTTGGAATTATGTCATAAGAATAAAATTATACATAAGAATTTAAAGGAAAATAATATTTTTATAACTGATAATGGTACATTTAAGTTGAGTGACTTTAATTTATTAGATGATTCTATAGAATACAGTTGCCCTGAGATAATGAATGGAAGACCGTATAAATCAAATATTGATATATATTCATTGGGACTTATTTTATATAAGTTAATGAATTTTAATAGATTGCCATTTGTACCTGATTATCCAAAAAAAATCAATCAAGATGACTTAGAAAAGTCACAATTAAAAAGGCTGTTAGGAGAAAAATTAATTAAACCAAGAAATTGTGAAGATGATTTTGGGAATATTATTATAAGAGCATGTGAAAGTGATCCTGAGTTAAGATATCAAAAAGCAGGAGAACTTAAAAATGATTTGATAAAATTGATGAACAAATATAGTAAGGAGAAACTAGATAAAATAATCATTACTAATGATATTAATAAAAAAAATGAATTAACAGGTGTAATTGAAAAAGAAAACATCAATGATATTAAAATAAATCAATAT
>JBDMZA010000711.1:0-10513 GCA_039770155.1 Clostridiales bacterium | reverse complement strand
GATAGCCAAAAAATAAACTCTAATTCTCGAGTATGAATTCGCATGATTTAAGCGAATTTCAGACGAAAAGAATTTTGTATTATTTTTTAGGTTAGCCTTATTCGAAATATTTAGTCTTATTTCCTATAATTGTATCATATTTATATCGATGAGATAGAAATGTATCCTGAATTTCATAAAAAAATATAATCGATACGATGAAATTATTGATTTTTTTGAAAAAATCTGTTGGTTAGGGATATCCAAAAAATAAACTCTAATTCTCGAGTATGAATTCGGTATTTTTTTCATTGTGTTAGCCACTTAACTTGATAAGTGTACCAGTGGTATGAATTAAGACAAAAATCAGTGCAAGGTATTTGTAGTATTTATTTTGTCCGAGTTTTCCTATAGCATAGAAGTAGATAATTGTTGTATAGGCTGGAGCCAGTTTGATGAACCAGGTATTTGCTATAGTTGATTGAGGCATAAAAATAATAATCAACCATGAGGTGAAATATATCATGGTACCTATAATATAATAGGTAAAATACTTTTTAAAGTTTTCATCTTTTAGATTGAATAGCATAAAAGTGGGCCAAGCAAAAATACCAATCCTAAAAATATTCTCAATAATACCTAAAACACCTAGATCAACAGGTTTTGCCATATAACCGACCGAAGTCAGTTTTTGTGCAAAAATAATATTCCATAGATAGATTGGCATTAAAAACCATTGTCCGTTATGAGTTAACCATTTCTTCCAGTTTTTTTGAATGTTATTCATTAATTTCATTGTGGACTCCTTTTTTGAATAATAGATTTTTGAGTTTGATATTCAGTAAAGTGTTCAATAGTTTTATAATTCTGTCTAAAGCATTTATTTAATAGATTGTCAATAATTAATTTCCTAACTTCATAGATTAAAATTTATTTGATAATAAAAAAAATAAAAAAAGGTAATTTGAAATTAATGTCGAATCACTATACATATACGAGTAGTATATAATAAAATAGTATGGAAACAAAGATGTGTTGTATGAAGTATTTTACCAATTCTAATTAAATTCAAAACAAATTAAATAATTTAAAATTTTATCTATTGGCTTGGAATTATTTTTGTTTGAATAAAATTCTCATTTAATTTAGTGAACTAACTAAAAGATTAAGTATAAAATCCGATGTAAAATAATAACTTCATATTGTATAAGATAAAATCATAGAAATATTTTGGTTTTAAATTTATGTGAAGATGATTATAGTTCAGTTATTAAATATCTCAATATATGATAGTACAAATAAGTATTAAGCATAATCAAAAATTTCATATGACAATTTTATTCTGAAAATATCGATGTTTTAACGAATTTTCAAAAAAAGTTGACTAGTTTATTTTTTGATTCTGCATTAACCTAACGGAGGTGTTAACTTTGGCAGGTCAAATTGATATGATGATTAAACAAATAATTGAAAAAAGGTCAAAAGGAAATCCTAGTATTGAAAATTTAACTCGAGCAAAATTAGTTTTAAAAGGTTTTAATCCTGCAAATTATAATGCAAGTTCTCCTGATGATCCAGCAATAATAGTCAAGTTGAAAAAGCTTGCAACAGAATTAAAAGTAACACTTTAGAGTAGCTATATTTATTATAGTTAAGTAATGATGCCAAAGGAGGAAAAAAGATGGGAATATCTATTGCACAGTCATCAAATAAAATTGAGAATCTTGCAGTAAATGAAATATGCGAGCAGTTAAATTCTCCAAATGCTAAATTAATAATGTTTTTTGCATCATCAAGGTACGCTCTGGGAAGATTAAATAAATATTTTACACAAAAGTTTCCAGAAGCAACTGTTGTTGGTTGTACTACAGCAGGTGAGATTATTAGTGGTGCAATGTTAAAAAAATCTATAGTAGCTATGTCCTTTGATGAATCAATTATAGAAAATGCAAAAGGTGAATTTGTTAATAATTTAAGTGAAGGTATAAATGTTGAACCAGCTTTCGAATCATTTCATAATCATTTTAAGGTAAATCCTTTTGAAATGGATATAGATAAATATATTGGTATAATTCTTGTCGATGGTCTCAGAATGAAAGAAGAAAATTTGATGGATGAAATAGGTAATAATACAAATATTACTTTTATTGGTGGTTCAGCAGGTGATGATTTAAATTTTAAACAAACTAATGTTTCATTAAATGGTAAGGAATTAACAGATTCAGCAGTACTTCTTTTGTTAAAGCCTGCAGTTCCTTTTAGCACAATAAAAACACAAAGTTTTGAAAAGTTAGATAAAACGTTTAAAGCAACAAAGGTAAATGAGGAACAAAGAGAAGTAATTGAGTTTAATGGAAAACCAGCTTTAGAAGAGTATGCTCAATCACTTGGAACTACAATAGACAAAGCTGAAGACTATTTTATGACAAATCCAGTTGGTTTGGTAATAGGTGATGATCCAAAAAGTGTGTATGTAAGAAGTCCACAAAGAACATCAAATAAAAATATAGTTTTCTACTGTAATATATTAAAAGATATGGATGTTGAATTATTAAAGTCTGGAGATATATGTAGTGAAACCAAAAATGAAATAAAAAATAAAGAAGAAGAATTTGGTGATATTGCCGGAATTATAAATTTTCATTGTATTTTACGTACACTTGAACTTGAAAGACTGGGTCAGTGTGAAAAATATGCTGGAATATTTAAAGATATACCAACTATAGGATTTTCTACTTATGGAGAAGAATATATAGGGCACATTAATCAAACATCAACTATGATTGTATTTAAAGATGTTAAATCCAAAGATGAAACTTTAAAGGTAAGTTCTTCTAAGAATGAGAGTTTTGAATTAGCTGAAAGTGAACCAAAAAATATCAAAATTATTGAAGGAGGAAGTAAAAGTATGAGTACTAATTTTTATATGCCAAGAGTTAATTTAATGGGTATGGGTTGTCACAGAGAATTAGGTGCTGAAATAAGTAAACTTGGTTACAAAAAGGCTTTTGTAGCTACTAATCCTGGAATGATTAAACGTGGTTCTGTTGAAAAAATACTAAAAGTTTTAGAAAAAATCAATGTTGAATTTGTTATTTGGGAAGGTATTATACCTAATCCAACAGTTGCTTCTGTTGAAGAAGGTCTCAATAAATTAAATGAAGCTGGAAATTGTGATTTTATACTTTCAGTCGGTGGTGGATCATATCATGATGCTTCAAAGGCTATAGCTATATTGGCTAGCAATGGTGGGAAAATTCAAGATTATGAAGGAGCTAATAAATTAACAGAAAATTCTTTTCCTCATGTAGCTGTAAATACAACATCAGGAACTGCAAGTCAAATAACTCGTTTTTCAGTAATTACTGATGAGGAAAGAAAAATTAAAATGGTAATTGTTGATGATAGAACTACTCCAGCTGTATCTGTTGATGATCCTGAACTAATGATGACTATGTCATCAAGTTTAACAGCTTCAACAGGTATGGATGCGTTAACTCATGCAGTAGAAGCCTATGTATCAACATCAGCTACAGTACTTACTGATACACTTGCATTAAAAGCAATAGAACTAATTGGTAAATATCTAAGAAGATCAGTATGGAATCCTAATGATGTAGAAGCTAAAGATATGATGACTTGGGCAGAGCATATAGCTGGTATGGCATTTAATAATGGTTTATTAGGATATGTTCATGCAATAGCTCATCAATTAGGTGGCTACTATAATTTAGCTCATGGTGTATGTAATGCACTATTACTTCCATATATTTGTGAATTTAACTCAAAAGCTGTTCCTGATAGATTTAAAGAAGTAGCAAAAGCGTTGGGAGAATTTGTTGATGAAGATTCAGATACTGTAGCAGCAGTAAAAGCAGTAAAAGCAATTCGAAAATTATCAAGTGATATTCAAATACCTAAAACATTAAAAGAATTAGGTGTTAAAGAGCAGGATATACCTGTTTTAGCTAAAAATGCACTAAATGATGTTTGTGGACTTGCGAATCCAAGAAGAGCAAATATTGAGGATATTATTAAAATATTGCAAAAAGCATATTAAAGTTAATTAGGCATAATCAAAAATTTTATAAGACAATTTTTTCTGAAAATGCCGATGTTTTAATGGATTTTTAAAAAAAGTTGACTAGTTTATTTTTTGATTCTGCCTTATGGGGATAGCCTATAAATTTATTATCAAGAATGTGGATTTATTTTTTGGCTATCCCTATGTGATAGAAATTATTTATAAAACTTAAAAATACAATGGAAGTAGTTTTTAATGATTAATTCCATTGTATCTTTAAATTTGGAAATGGAAAATAAGGGATTATCTGAAAGGGGAAAGCAAGAACATTTATTATTAAGGGACATCCGATAAGTGATTCTTGTATGAGTGATTTGTATGAAAATTATTATAAATGCAACTTTTACGGCTGAACCTTTAGAGGATTACATTAATTGGTGGGGAAAAAGTTTTAATATTGATTTTGATTTAAAATTTATCCAATATGATCAAGTTTTCCAGGAATTAATAAATGATAATAGTGAAACATCAACAAATCAAAATGGAGCAAATTTATTTTTAGTTCAATTTGAAGATTTTATACGATATGATAAATCTTCAGATGAAGTTAAAATAAATAAAATAAAACGAAATTATAATGAATTATTAGAAATACTTTATACAAAGAAAAAAAATGTACCATATTATTTTTGCATCCTTCCAATTAATACAGAACAAAAAATGGGAATAAAACTTAGGTCATATTTAGATGAATTAAATGAATCTTGGAAGAAGTCATTAACTAATATGGAAGATATTTTTGTAATTGATGTAACTAAAGCAAAAGAGCTTTACTCTGTTGAAAAAGTTTTTGATTTGGTAAAAAATAATATTGGTCATATTCCGTATACTGAAGAATATTTTTCAGTACTTGGGACGCAAATATTTAGAAACCTTTATTTAGCGAACCAACAAATTTTTAAAGTTATAGTAGTTGATTGTGATAATACCTTGTGGAAAGGTATTGCTGGTGAAGATGGCGTAAATAATCTAAAAATAACAAAAGGTCACAGATTTTTACATGAATTTTTGATTCAGAAATATGATGAAGGAATGTTATTAGCGATTTGTAGTAAGAATAATGAAAATGATGTTTGGGAAGTATTTGATAAAAATAAAGAAATGCTTTTAAAGAGAGAGCATTTTGTAACTTGGAAAATAAATTGGGATAGTAAAGCAACTAACATTAGAGAAATTGGTGCAGAACTGAATTTAGGATTGGATAGTTTTATCTTTATTGATGATAGTAGTGCTGAGTGTTTTAATGTTATGACAGAATTGCCAGAAGTATTAACATTATGTATTCCAGAAGATGCTGCTTATTTAGAAAAATACATTAAACATGTATGGGCATTTGATAAACATAGAAATTATTCAAAAGAAAAAAATCGTTCTAAAATGTATATAACAGAAAAACAGAGAAAAAGCATGAGAAAAGAGTCTATATCTTTAGAAGAATATTTAAAAGCTTTGAATTTAAAAGCTAGTATGAATGTAATTACAGAGTCTCAAATTCCAAGAATATCACAGTTGTCACAAAGAACAAATCAATTTAATTCAACAGCAATTCGTAGAACAGAAAAAGAAGTTAAATCTTTAATAGAAAATGATTACATAATATGGGCAATTGAAGTGTCTGATAATTTTGGTGATTATGGACTAGTTGGTGGAATTTTTACATATATAGAAAATACATGTTTAATTATAGATTCTTTTTTATTAAGTTGTAGAACATTGAGTAGGTCTATTGAAGATGTGATTTTATATGGTATTAATAAATATTGTTTGGATAATAATATTGAAAGTATTATAATAAAATATTGTAAAACACAAAAGAATCAGCCATTTACTGATTTTATTAAGAAATCCAACTTTCTTATATTTGATAATGATGAAGAGTTTATTCTTTATGAAAAAAAAGTTAATCCATATTTAGAAGAAATATCTTTTGTTGAGTTTTATTATAAAAGCAATTATGAAAAAAAACTAAATATTGAAATAATTGGTAAAGAATATCATTTTGAACATGTTGGAGTTATTGTAGACGATATAAATGAAGAAGCTGATCTATACAAAAAATTGGGATATAGGGTAACCGATATTATATATGATGAGTTTCAAAATGTATATTTAGCAATGTGTACAAAAAATGGATATATATCAATTGAATTAATAGGTATTTATAATAATGAATCCCCAATAAAAAGAATTTTAGAAAGGTCAGGAAAAGGACCATATCATCTGTGTTATACAGTAGAAAAAATAGAAGATTTTTTAGTAGATATAAAAGCACACAATATTGAATATGAAATTGTTAGTGACCAAAAACCAGCAGTGTTGTTTGGATATAAAAAAGTTTTATTTCTTCATATAAAAAATGTTGGATTAATAGAGTTGTTAGAGATAAAAAAAGAAAACTTAGAAAAAAATGATTTGTATTATAATAATGTTATAAGAGTGATAACAGGTGATTTAAATCAAGCTGCTCATTTTTATAAAATTTTAGGATACAAAGAGTTTAAGGTTTCTAAAGAACCCGAAAATAGTATTATATCAATGGTTATGGAGAAAAAATATGAAAAAATTGAATTTGTTATGCCAATATCCAATAACATAGAAAAAAGTAATTTATTGAGAAACTTTGGAGCACATCCATATCAAATTTTTAGCGAAATTAAATCTATTGATGATTTCAAAGATTACTATGAACAGTTTGAAAAAATTAAACTTGAAGCATTGGAGCAAAAACATATTTTTGGTTATTTAAAAGAGGAAACGAAGTCACTTACAAGTATTAAAAATATGAGTTACTATAATATTTATGAAAAAAGTAATGATTATAGAAGTACAGATAAGGCATATCTTTGGGATGTGAAATTTGTTAATTATGACAACTTAAAGCATAAAAATCATTATTTATACTTAAAATATCATACTGCAAAGGCTCTTCATAGTTTACCTATTTATGAAGTAATAAATAATAAAGCTAAATTTTCTGAATATGTTGCTCCAAGAAACGAAGCAGAGGAAAAAATGTTTAATTACTGGAAAAAAGTGTTGCGTATAGATAAATTTGGCGTAAATGATAATTTTTTTGCTTTAGGAGGTAATTCTCTTGCTGCTGTGGATGTAATTGCAAATGCAATAGTTGAGTTTGATATAAAACTTGATGATATATTTAAATATGAAACTATATCAAATATTATTTCAAATGTTAAGTTTAATACTGACACAATAAAAAATACATTAAAAAAATTCAATGATTTAGCCTTGAGTACTAAGAATAAGCAACTTGAAGATAAGATTTTAGATTTGAATATTAATGAAAATTTAGAAAAATACAACAATGAAGTTTTGGAAATTACTAATCAGAATATTGATTATTTATCTAACTATAATGACTTATTATTATTAGGTTCTACAGGATATTATGGAATACATATACTGAATGAATTAGTTAATAATACTAATTATGATATTCATTTGCTAATTAGAGGCAAAGATATTAGCGATTGCCAAGATAGGATTAATCTAAGGTATAATTTCTATTTTAATGAAAATTTAATACCAAAATATAAAGATCGAGTACACATATATCAAGGTAATGCTTCAGAAAAAGACTTTAATATGAGACAAAATGATTATAGAATGCTTAAAGAAAAAATTGATTGTGTAATTAATTCAGCAGCTAATGTTAAACATTTTGGTAAGTATAACGAATTCGATAAAAGTAATATTCAAATTACTAACAGGATAATAGAATTTTCAACAAAAGGAAAAGTAAAAGATATTCATCAAATATCAACAATTAATGTTGCACAAGGAAAGATAGATGGTGTTAAAAATATACTTTTTACTGAATTGGATAATCACTTTGGTCAAAAGGAAGAAAATTTCTATATAAAAAGTAAGCTTGAAGCAGAAAATATATTAATTAATTTGAGAGATAAAGGGCTTAATTGCAATATTTATCGTGCTGGTAATCTTGCTATAAGTTATAATAGTAAAGCACAAATAAATTCACAAGAAAATGCATACATATCACTGATTAACTCTATAATAAATATGGGTATAGTACCAGAAATAAGTTATAAAAATATGGACTTGACTTATGTTGATTATGCTAGTAATGCATTTATTAAACTTTTTGATAAAAAGGGAATTTTAAATAGAAACTTTCATTTGTATAATCCAAATAAAATAGGTTTTGTTGATATAGGAGAAGTACTAAATGAAATGGGTAAAAATATTCATATAGTTGAAATGGAATATTTTTTAAAAAAACTAGAAGAAAAATCAAAAACTCATATGCAAGATGTAATAAATTTTATAATGCATGCAAGTTACATACTAGGAGAAGAAGAATATACAAATTTTATAATCCAAAATAAAATGACTATTGGAATTCTAAAGAGGCTAAATTTTCAATGGGAAGATAATACTAAAGAGTATATTAATAAAATTGTTAAACTTTAGGGAACCTGAAAAATAAACTCTAATTCTCGAGTATGAATTCGCAAGGTTTAAGTAAATTCCAGATGAGAAGAATATAGAATCTTAGAAAAGCTATTAAAAAAATTGGATTATCCAAGATTTATTAATAGCTTTTGTGATGCTGGTATTAATATATTATTTTTTAGTTAATTAAAGCCGATAAAATATTTAAGGAGAACCAAAAAATAATACTAAATTCTTTTCGTCTGAAGTTCGCTTAAATCATGCGAATTCATACTCGAGAATTAGAGTTTATTTTTTGGATATCCCTAAGAAATAATCAAAGTTAAATAAAATTATTTTATTTAATATATTTTTGAATTGGAGTTGAAATTATGAAAGAAAAAAAGAAAGAACTTAATAAGTTTATTTATTTAACTACGTTCTATCAAATGTCTATAGCTACAGGTATATCTTCTATATCATTAATAGCATTTAGTCTAAAACACTTAGAATTTGGAAATAAAAACCCAATATTATTTTTAATGCTGAGTAGTTTAGCTATTATATTTGGTATTATTATAACAATAGTATTTAAAAAAATTGTTTTAAATGGTTTGTTAAGTGATGAAATAAACGAAAAACAAGCAAGAAAAGCTAGTTATTTACCAGTAGTAGATATGATTATAGGAATGTTTATGTGGATTGTTGGGGCAAATATAATAGTAAGTTTACCATTCTTTATGATATATAAAAATAGTTTTGATTCTCTATTCTTTTCAGAAAGTATTATGATAAATGGAATTGCGGCAGGAGCTATATTTTTTACTGTATCTGAATATAAGTTTAATACACTAATTAATAGTGATACTTTTCAATCGATTTTAAAATATAAAATGAAGCTTTGGGGAGTTAAAATAAGTAAAAAATTGCCGTTGATTAATTTGTCAATAGTTGCTTATCCTGCACTTATGATAGGTTTATTTATTTACTATATTGAGGTTAAGGGTATTAAAATCAGCAATGTAAAAACGATATTCCTTATAATAGTTTTCCAAACAATTATAATTTCGTCTATACTAACTTATATTATTACAAGATACATATCAAAAAATGTAAATTTTATAGGAAGAGCTTCAGATAAATTAATGGTTGGAGATAGTAACATTGATTTAATTCATGGAACAGATGAGATGGGAATTATTTCAAATCAGATTTTACAAATAAGTGAGTATTTAAATAAAAAATCATTAGATATAAATAAAATAGCAAATGGAGATATAGAACAGCTGACAGAAGTTTTATCGGAAAATGATTTATTGTCAAAAAGTATGAATAATATGATAACAATATTGAATAGCTTAATAGATGAAATAAAAAAAACATCAAAAGAAGCAAAAGAAGGTGACTTATGTATAAGAGGTGATTTTGAAAAGTATAGTGGTGCATATAAGGAAATTGTTGAAAGTTTTAATATTGCATTGGATAGAATGTTAGATCCAATAAATGAAGCAATAATTGTTATACATGATTTATCGGAAGGAAAGTTAAGCACGATGATAGAAGGAGAATATGAAGGTGATCATGCTTTAATTAAAGATTCATTAAATATGACAATAAATACACTGAGAGATTATGTTAAAGAAATTTCATATGTTTTAGGCGAAATAAGCAAAGGAAATTTAAATGTTGAGATAAAAGAAAATTATCAAGGAGATTTTGGAGAAGTAAAAACTAGTTTAGAAAATATTATTACCTCATTGAAATATATAATTACAGATATAAATAAGTCATCAGTAAATCTGACTGAAAAGTCGGTTGAACTGTCGAAAACTAGTCAAATAATTAAATATAGTGGAGATAATCAAATAGAAGCATTAGATAAGTTAGACATAACTATTGGTGATGTTTTGAAAAAAGCAAAAACTAATAAGGAATTTTCAGAATTTGTTAATAATAGTATTGAAGGCTCAAACCAAAAAGTAATTTTATGTAATAAAAAAATGGACAATTTAGTTGAATCAATGGAAAGAATAG
>JBDMZA010000710.1:0-5430 GCA_039770155.1 Clostridiales bacterium | reverse complement strand
TTTTGGTGACATTTATCTTCATCGATTAAACCATTTATATTTATTATTTTTTTATCATTTATCTTTTTCATTTTTGTCATTCCTAACAGTTTTTCTTCTATTTTAACGGTTTTGAGAGGTTTTTTTAAGAATATTTTCGTCAGTCCGAAATACGATAAGAGCTAAAAAATATTAATACACTTCAGGAGATTTTTTATTATTTAAATATTAAATTTTCAAATTGACCAGTTTATTTTTTGATTATGCCTAATATAAAACATGTGTATTTTCCAATTATATTTATAAAACTGATATATTATTAAAATTAGTCACAAATAAATAGTAAAATTGATTTTGTTTTTTGGAATATTTATGATAATATTATTACAAGTTTTAATTTTTTATGGAGTCTCGATATGATTTTTGATAGAGAAAAAGTTTTAAAAACCATGATTGAATCAGGCTATTATGAAAAAAAAGAATTTATAATCCAAGAAGCTTTAAATCAATGTGTAAATGATAAAACTATTAAGCATATTGAAGTTGAAGGTGTTGATTTAGAATATATTATTGAAAAGGATAAAAGTAGTTTTTTTTCTGCCATTACTACTATGAATTTTTTTTGAAAAAGCCAGAATTAGCAAAGAAATTTAAGGAAAAATCTAGATTTCATAGAGAAAAAAGGAAATAGTTAAAATGGGTATATTCGATAGATTTAAGAGTAATAAAGATTTTAAAGATGTAATTCATAGCCCAAATTGGAATAAGTCAACTTTTGAAAAAAAGTTAGATTTTATACACCACCGGTAATTTAGTACAGTACATTACAGTGGCAAGGCAAATGCATATGATTCATTAATTTTATTTAATGTTATAATATAGGTGATTTTTATATTTTGTAGTAACATTTAAAGGTTATATTTGCTATAAAATAGAATTATTCTGATTATAACAGATTAAGGGGAAGCATATTTTCTAGTTCAATATGTTGGAGATTCACCTATGAATGGATTATATTATTTTAAATTTTAGAGAATATTATTGTAAATAGACATTTTATCAATAATTTTATATAGTTTAGAGACTAAAGATACTACTCAGGAGGTCTCTATAAATGGCAAATGGAAAAAACAGGTGTAAAAAGCTATCGGAAGCATATGTTTATACTTTACGAAAGATGTCATAAATATGCTTCATAATGTTCAACAAAAGGCCATAAAACCTATTATAAAAGCTATAGTAGAGATTGATATTTACTGATGAATATTTGATCTATGATAGGCTAGTAAAATGGGGTTTTTTACATAAAAGTGTCAACCATGGAAAGGGCGAATTTGCAAGAAAAACGTAAAAAATGTCAAAATGAGAAGATTGCAATTATTAAAATTAATTATTTTCTTATCCAAAGTAATTATTAAAAATATTAGAAACTTTTTGGAACTGGTAAAACAAATATGTAAGTACATTTTCAAGTAAATTGGAGATATCATATCAGGTTTGTTATAAGACAGAAGCTTATATTACTAATTTAGATGGTACTAAATTTGATAAAAAAAGTGTGTTTGTTATTTCTTCAAATAAAAAATCACATAATAAGTTTTTTTAAAATGTAAATTTTAGTGATAAGTGCATAATTATAAGTTGATTTATAAGGGAGTTATTAGTTATGAAAATATCTTTTGATTTAGATGATACATTGATTTTATCTGAAAAGGGAAGTTTGTATGAAACTCAATTAAAGTTTCCATTTAATATTATTTTTAAAGAGCGTTTGAGAAAGGGAATTATAGATCTATGTGAAGAATTAAAATTACTAGGATATAGTATTTCTGTATATACAACTTCAGATAGAAGTATTAAATATATTAAAAAACTATTTGCTTTAAATAAAATAAAATTGGATAAAATTATTAATCAAAAAGAACATGAAAGAGTTGTTCAAGCTAGAAGAAAAGAAATCATGCCATCTAAAGTTCCATCAAGATTTGGTATTGATTTACATGTTGATGATGATATATCAGTTAAGCAAAATGGTGTTCAATATGGTTTTAATGTTTTAATTATAAATAAAAATGATAATGATTGGTGGAAAAAAGTATTCAGTGAAGCGAAAAGAATAAAAAAGCTTAAAAGATATTATAATGGAAATAAAGCATAATGATCTAAAAAAATCTAAGAAAATGGTACTTAGATTACTAAAGATTTTAAAAGACCAAAAAGGTTGTCATTAATAGTTTAGAGTTATAAAATTTATTTATAAAGGAAGTTATTTTATTGAAAGAAAGAGAAACGATAATAAAAAATTATTTTGAAAGTTGGATTAGAAAAGATAATAATAAATTGAAATATATATTTACTGATGAAATAATTTATATAGAATCACATGGACCTGTATATAAAGGAATTAATGATGTAGAAAAATGGTTTAAAGAATGGAACAAAATTGGTATTGTATTAAAGTGGGATATAAAGCAATTTGTTCATCAAAAAAATATAACTGTGGTTGAATGGTTTTTTAAATGTAGCTATAATAAAGTTATAAGTAGTTTTGATGGTGTATCTATAATTAAATTTGATAAATACGATCTAATAAATTATCTAAAAGAATTCCAATCAAAAAACCAACATTATTTTCCATATGAATATTAAATTAAAAATTATTTTTAACCTTTTTAAGTATATGAGATTCTACTAACAAATTGGTCAATTAGATATTTATTCTTTAATACATGATAAAGTTATAAAATTTAGAATGTTTGGTATTTTGATAGTTTAGCTTTTTGGCTGCTGGTAAACAAATATATATTATGTTTTCAAGTAAGTTTTGAGATATAATGTCAGGGTATTATTGGTAAATGAAGCTGGAGACTATATTGTTAATTTAGATTGTTCTGTATTTGATATAAATAAAAGTGTATTTGTTGTTTCAGCAAATATAAAATTATAATAATCATTTGAAAAATTTGAATTTTAGCGATATATAGACATAAATATTTGAATGATTTATTCCTAATGGCGCTAATATTAGATAAATAAATTATATAGGCGATAATACAAAAATAATTGCAAGAAATTTTTAAAATAATTCTATATAGAAGTACTATGATGAATTAGAAAGAGATTTGATCAAATGAACATATAAAAAAGATTCTTTATTTTTAAGTGATAGGTAATATATTTTTTGCTATCCACTTTTTTTATGCTAGGAAGTTCTACTGGAGTAGCTATGAATATTATAAATATGTTTAGAAGTATTATTTTTAGTCAAAGAGTTCATAAGAAATGGGCAGATAATATAATTTTTGTCTATTTGTTTATAATTGTATTTATGATATCAGGGGGATTAACACGTGAAAGTATTTTTACTATATTTCCAACATTAGCATCTATAATAGGTATGTTGCAAATTTGAAGTTTGAAGTATTGAAAGATAGAAATACAAAGCAATTATAGATAAATTATCATATGGATATGTGAAATTATAAAACATAATCAAAAAATTGAAACTAGAAAAATAAAGAATAAATTGGTATATAATATATATATACAATTTGATTTTATAATGGAGGGTGAAAAAATGAACATAGGATATGGGTTAATACCAGAGAAAAGTTTTTTTAAAAGAAGTTGTAAAATCTCAAAATGATATTGCTAAAAAGTATAATATAGAACCATTACTTAGTTTAGATAATAACCTTCCACATATAACTATTTTACAAGGTTCATTTGTAGATGATTTTGATTATAAAACCTATTTCGATAAAATTTTTGATTTTTATAAAAGTATTAATTTAGTTGGTATTAGTTTTAATGAAATTATCTATAAAAAAATTGGTTGGTATTTTCTAATGGTTAAATTACAAAAAACAGATGTTATTAAGACTATTAAGGATAAATTATTTGATGATGTTAAAGGATTTATGCGTAATAAAAGAGATACTCCAGAAGATCAATTATTTTACTTAAATGATAATGAAAAAAATTATTATAAAAATTATAGTTATAGATATCTATTAAAAGGATATATTCCACATATAACATTGTTTAGAGATGAAAAATTAGATATACAAAGCTTTTTAAAAGAATTAAATAATGAATTTAAAAGGCTTTTTGAATTAAAAACAAATATTGAGAGATTAACAGTTTATAAAATGGGCAAAAACAGCACTCATGAAAAACATTAATTGAAAGAAATATTTGATGGTAAGAAAATTATTAAATGAAAAAAATATAAAATTAAGAAAATTATAAAAGTTAAATTAAAGGAGGCTATTTAAATGGAAATAAACATATTTGGAAATAAATATGATGGAGATAAACTGAAAGATGAGATGATAGCTCATCTTGAGAAAAAATATAATAAAAAGTTTTACCCAATATTATTAGAACCTAAGGGATATCAAATTGATTATGATAAGCTAAAAGTATATCCAGCGGGTGGAGATGAAGAAACAGATTTTGCACATATAGCTAAATTTGAAAAAGGGAAAAAGGTTGAGTATATAGATAATTATTTTGGCATACATATAAGATCTGAATATGAATCAATAATAGAAAGAGAAGCAAAAAAAGTTTTTAATAATGTCAAAGTGTTTACATCATTTTATGCACATTCATTTTCGGATGAATTGACATGTGAAAATTCATTTGAGGATGCATTAAAGATTAAAGAACTTATGAATGCAAGCATTACAATATATGTGAAAGAAGAAGATATGAAGGTAACGTTTTCTGATAAAATAAAGAAACTAGAGGGATTTTTGAAAAAAGCTAATATAAGAGGTGCTTATAATATGTCACATTTAAAAAGTGGCAATTTTGATGGTGTATCTAGAAAGAACTATAAAGATTATACAAAACCCTTTACAAAAAAGTTTGATGAGATTTGTTGGGAAGAAAAAACGGGAAGAATATCAGATTAATTAACAAAATAGTCTAATAAATAAAGTAATAATATGAGGGGAATATTTATTGTATGGCATTGTTAAATGAGCAAGATTTATTATTGTTAAGTAATTATATGTATATTGATGGTTCTATAGATTTAGGTAAAAATTTAAGGGAATTAATACCTGAATTAAAAAATGTTGTAGAAAATGACAAAAAAGGAATGTTATTATCAGGAGGTATTAATCAAAAAGAAGCACTTCAAATTTTATCCAAACTGGAGAAAAATGATCAACTTATGAATTTAAGACCAGTGGCTAGTATAGATAAAGATGTAAGAGCTACATGTTTTATTGATCCATCAGATAGAGAAGCTGTTCTTGCATTTAGAGGAACAGGTGGAATACCAGAAGCATGGAGAGATAATTTGCGTGGAGCGTATTTAAAAGATACAGACATGCAGAAAGAAACAAAATCATTTTTTGAGGGAATAAAAGATGATTATAATATAAAAGTTATAACAGGTCATTCAAAAGGTGGTAATTTATCACAGTATATTACAGT
>JBDMZA010000709.1:0-7690 GCA_039770155.1 Clostridiales bacterium | reverse complement strand
TTTGATATCTGTTTTGAAATAAAAATAGATAAAAAAACAGATATTATGAGTGATCCCATAAATAACAATATTGTCTCTATTTTTGTAGATGTTTGAAGCTTGTCAATATCATCTTTTTTAATATCAACTATTTTATGTACTTTATGAATCATTTCATCAGATAAACTGGACATAGGAAGATAGCTTTCAAATAAAACTTCAAACTGATCATACATTTTTTTATCAATTGTTTTTATCTTATCATCTGAAATCTCTATTCCAGAATCATATAATTCCAACTTTTGTTTATATAAAGCATGAAATTCGTCAAATCCTGACCTCCAAGGTTTACTCAATTCTATATACTCATTCCATAATTCTCTTTCATTTTCATCATTGAATGATTTATCAATCTTTTCATAGTTCTCATCCCATTCTTTCATCCCATGATTTAAATATTCTTCATGTTTTTCTCTAAACTCTTTATTTTCAAAAATAATATTACTGATCATGCCTCTTAAAGCAACTCCCATTTCTTTTTGCCCATCTCTTAAAAAGCTTATATTTTCAATTTCGTCTAATTCAACTTCAATTATTTGATCTGTTTTATTTTCAATTTTTTTCAAATTCGCAAAAACAATTATCGTAAATATTGTCATTAAAACCATTATTAATCCAAAAGCTGTATATAATTTAGATTTAATCTTAAGATTTTTTATCATCTAAATCGCCTCCATAAAATTTTTTATACTTCATTTATTGCTCAATAATATAATATTATTTTTTAGGTTCTCCTTATTCAAAAATTAAATCTGCCTTTATAACTCTAAGTAAATTATTTTTAAGTCTAACAATTGTATGAATATATTTAGCTTCATATGAGTTAACATTTGCTGGAGGCTTTTCACAAACATTCTCTTTAACATCAATAACATCACCACTTTTATCAATTATAAATCCTTTTTGATTTGGGCTTCCAATTTCTGATTTTAATATTATACAAGTAACTTTATCTTTTAGTTTTTTATTACTATAACCAAAAAAATCAGCTAAATTAAAGATAGTTACAATTTGACCTCTCATATTAAAAAGTCCTACAATATTCTTTGGTGCTCTTTGTACAATAGTATATTCAACTTTTCTGTTTATCTCTTTGACACATTCTATATCAATTCCAAAAAGTTCATTTTCAATCCAAAAACTTAAAATTTTCAAAAGTACCACCTCACTAAATAATCTCCCTATATTTTTACTGTTTCTTTTAATGCTCTATTAATTGTTTTAATTAAATTATCTCTGTCAAGTTTTATTTCATAATAGTCAAAGCCAGAATCTAATCCTATTTTTTTTTGCTTTTCAGTTGACATTGATGTAAGAGCTATAGCAGGTAAGTTACTAATCTTATTGTTTTCTCTTATTTTTTTTATAAGTTCAATTCCATCCATTAGAGGCATTTGAATATCGCTTATTACACAATCAAATTTTTCTTTTTCTAATACAGTTAAAGCTTCTTTACCATTAGAAGTTAAAACTACTTCAAATCCTGAACTTTCAAGATATTCTCTCTCTTGTTTTTGAAAAAAAGGTGTATCCTCAACAAGAAGTATTTTTCCTTTTCCATATTCTAAACTATCCTTAGAATAAAATTCTGGGTCAGCTAATTCAAACAACTCATATATGTTTAAAATTAAGACAATTTTACTTTCATATATTGTTGTACCTAATAAACCATGTATCTTTTTATCATCTTTATTTAAATCTAATTTTATATTTATATTATCAATTATTTTTTCAACCGATATTCCAATTGGATATTTTACATGTTTAGGAATTAAAATATATCTTTTGTCACTATGTTTACCACTATTTACAGGTAAATAATCTTCAGGATAAATAATTCTAAGTTTAGTATTTTCATGTTTAATATATTCTTTATCTCCTATTTTTTCTATATGTTTTAAATCAATTTCTTCAACTCTAGAAATCATTGATAAATCAATTGAATAAATTTCATTTCCTGAGCATTTAAACAATAACAAATTCTGTGTTTCAGTTAAATTGTCTCTATCATTTATTAATTTTTTTGATTGCTCATCTATATCAATATTAAACTTAAAAGAAGATAATTTCATTATACCTTCTACATCTAATATCATTGCTGCTTTTCCATCACCCATTATTGTTACACCAGAATAACATCCACACTCTTTGAAAAACTTAGGTAAGGGTTTAACTAGAGTCTCTTCACTTGCCGATATAGTATCTACAGCAACACCAAATAATTTAAGTCCTATTTGTAAAACCAATATTCTTATAACGGAATTTTCATCATTTCTTCTTGATTTAACTTCATTATCATCTTCTTTTTCTCTAATATCTGTTAAATTAACCCTTCTATCTATTTTTTCTTTCATCATTATGGGATCAATATATTTTCTATCAATTTCCAAAATATCAGAAAGATGAAAAATAGGTAAAAGCCTTCCTCTAAGTCTTAATACTTCTGAATCATGTAAGTATTCTATATGTCTTTTTGAATCGCCCACTTTTATTCTTACAATTTCTTTTAGATTTGCCTGAGGAAGAGCAAATTTATGACCATTTATTTCAACAATTAATGATTGAATTATAGCTAAAGTTAGTGGTAACATTAATCTTATAGTTGTGCCTAAATTCATCTTAGTAAATACCTCAACAGTTCCTCCTAATTTCTCTATATTACTTTTTACTACATCCATTCCAACTCCCCTACCTGATATATTACTTACAGACTTTGTTGTCGAAAATCCAGGTCTAAATATTAATTGAATAATTTCTTTTTCTGTCATTTTTTTCAATTTTTCATTTGTAATTATATTTTTTTCCAATGATTTTTCAATAACTTTATTAATATCTATACCTCTTCCATCATCTGCAATATCAATATATACATATCCACCTTCATGATAAGCTTTCAACTTTATTTTTCCTATTTCTTCTTTTCCAACTTTTTTTCTTTCATCTCCAAATTCTAATCCATGATCTGCTGAATTTCTAATAAGATGAGTTAGCGGGTCATTTAATGATTCAATTACAGCTTTATCAAGTTCAACACTTCCACCCTCAATTTCTAAATCAATTCTCTTATTAATACTCTTTGATAAATCTCTAATTAATCTTGGGAACTTATTAAATACATTTGAAACAGGTTGCATTCTGGTTTGCATGATTTTTTCCTGCATTCCACTTGTTAATCTATCTATATTTGATAGTATAGGAGATAGTCCTGAAATTGATTTTCTGTATCCTTCTAATTTCCTCAATAGCTGATTTCTTCCTAAAACCATTTCACTTGCCATATTTAACAAATCATTCAAAACTGAAACACTGACCCTTATACTATCATCTGATTTTAAATTTTTTATCTTCTCTGACTTAATAATATTCTCTTTAGAATTGGATTCTTTTTTAATATGATCATACTTTTTTGAATTATCATTTTTCAATAAATCATTATTATCAACTATGTTATTATTTGTCAAATCTTTTTCACTTGTACTATCTAATGTATCTGGTTCATTTTCATTTTTTACTTTAATTTCTTTAAACTTGTCTAAATCTAAATTAACTGCTTCAGTTAATAATTTTATTTCTAAAATTGATGTTATAATAATTTTTAAATATAAGTCCTTATTACCTTCTTTTTTTACAGCCTCTAATATATCATCCAAAGTACTAATTTCACTATGATCAACTGATACACTTACAATCATTCCAATTTTTTGAATCTTTTTAATTAATTTAATAGGACTTTGGGAATTTGAATTTAAGTCTTTATTCATACAAAGTTTCAATTCATAAACTTTATGTCCAAAATTGATTCCTTCCATAATAATATCGTATTCCGCCGCAGAAAATATATACTTATTTCCTATAATATCCTCTAAAATATATTCATTGTCTATTTTATCTTTACTCTCATTTTCCAAAATGATTTTTAATTTAAGTTCTATATCGCTTATATCAAATTTTTCACTATCTAATACATTATCAATAAGCTCTTCTAATTTATCATTTGCTAATATCATTGTATCTGCAATCTTACTACTTAAATTAATTGTATGATTTCTTATTTCACCAAAAATATTTTCCATCATATGAGATAATGATACAATTTTTTTCAAACCAAAAAAACTTGCCGTACCTTTTATACTGTGTACAGCACGAAAAATTTCATTTATTGAATCTGATTTATTTCTTATCGTTTCTTTTTTTAATAAAGTAGATTCTATTATATCCATATGTGTTCTAGCTTCTTCTATAAATTCATTTATAAAATCTTCATTTTGTATCATATATTAACCACCTGTTATAGAATTTCAAAAACCTCATCTAGTTTCATAATTTTAAAAAGTTCCAACATTGAATCTGAGGTTTTTTTCAGTTTAACTTTTTTTCCTTGTGATGTTATATCTTTATATGAGCCTATTAAAAATGTAATTCCCATTGAATCAACTGTTTCAACCTGGGATAAATCAAATATAAAAATATTGTACTCCATTGTCTCATCTAAATTTTCTTTAATTTCTCCAACTAACTCTTTAACATTAGGTGCAATCAAATCTTTATTTATAATACATGTAATTATTCCATTTTCATTTATAAAATCCATACAATTCACCAATCTTTCATACATAAAATCATTTTTATTTAATTTAATTTTTATTACAACAGATCCATTATAAGTTTTCAAAATAAATCCTAGGTCTATTAATGTCTTTATCCCTCTATTCCTATGTCTTTTAATTACTTCTATGTTTTCTTTTTTTAATACTTCATCTAGACTAAATCCATTGCCTTCATCACTTACTCTACATATAACAATATCAGAAGAAATCTCTAGCTTAAAATTTACTTTTTTATTAAAATCCATTTTATTTCCATGTTCAACTGCATTATTTAAAACCTCTCTGATTGCAAATTCAAATTTTATTTTAAAATCATTTTTTATAGTAAAACCATTTCCTTTTAATTCACTAAAAATTTCATTAACTTTTTTGTTTACATTATCAAAGGATGAATCAAATGTTAATTCTAAAGAAAAAATAACTTCACCCCCCAAAGTTAAATAACTTTTGAAATAGAACTTATAATTTTATATTCATTAAATGGTTTTTTTAAGAAAATTTTTACTCCCGCCTCTTCAGCATTTTTTATTATTTCATTATCTCCCATTGCCGTTAACATAATTACCACTGCTTTGGGGTCAAATTCTATAATCTTTTTTGTAGCTTCAATTCCATCCATAATAGGCATTGTAACATCCATAAATACAATATCTGGCTTTAATTTTACATAAAGAGTTACACCTTCTTTACCATTTCTAGCATTTCCACAAATTTTGTATCCATTTTTTTCTAATGCTTTTTTCATCAAACTATGAATTATTGGCGAATCATCAATCAAAAGAATTCTTTCCATAATTTTCCTCCAAAAGAAAAATTTTTTAACACAAAAATATTAAATAAAAATTTATTATCTTATTATCTTTATTCGACATATTCCAAAGAAAAATTGACTATTTTTTTATTTTTATTTTATAAAATATAAGAAAATTGAATTGAATTGAAAATAACTTTTTAAATCTTTAAACTTGCAATTTTTTTTACTTAGAGAACCTAAAAAATAATACCGAATTCTTTTCATTTGAATTTGTTGAAACCACGTAATGAGTCATACACATTTAGATATTCAAAGTCGAACAGATATAACTAATCCAATGACAAAATCATTTTTAAAATATTGTCAACTTTATTCATTTTATTTTCATCTAAATCACCTAAAAATTTCACAAGTCTATCAACAGAAATAGATCTTAATTGCTCCATCATCAAAAAACTTCTTTTCTTTAAATCTATTTTTATATGTAATGATAAGTTCCTGAATTTTGTTGTAGTTGGTACAATTATCACAAGTTCTGATGTCCCTTGATTTAATCCATCATCAGAAACAACAAGAACCGGTCTTTTTCCTGCTTGTTCACGTCCTTTAATAGGATTTAAATCAGCTAACCATATCTGTCCACGTCTAACCATCTATATGAATTCCCCTTGTACTAATATAATATAAAAGTAAATAATATTCTACATCTGTATCATATATAATTATAAATAGTAACTAAAAATTAAATACAAATATTTAAGCAAATTAAAATTAATTTGCTTTTCCTCTATAAAAAAAATAAAAAATTTCTTAGGATAACCTAAAAAATAATACAAAATTCTTTCATCTGAAATTCGCTTAAACTGTACGAATTCATACTCTAGTATTAGAATTTATTTTTTGGATATACCATTATCTACTTATAAAGCATTTCCCAATCTATAGCTTCATCATCATAAAACACATCATCACTTAAACCTGAAACATATTCCCGTTCCATAATTTCATCTTTCCATTCAGATTTATTCAATTTCAGTCTATTGAAATCTGCATTAACTTGCCTAAAGAAATTGTCTCTATTCTGCTTTGAATTGGTATTTTTTTTATCACTACTATTAGAAACATTACTATTTGATGAAATGCATTTTAAATGATCTTGAGAATTTATATTTTTTGAATACTTTACATAGCACTTACTTAAATCAAAATTTTCACAATTACCTAAAGCTTTAAGTCTACCCATAAACTTACACTCCTTTATAATTCTTCCAAACATTTTTTAAATAACAATATAAAAATATAATTTTCAAGAAGAATTACCTAACAAATTTATTAAAGTAAAAATATCTCTAAATTTTTTTAATTTATTTACTTCAATATGGATGATACCTTAAAATAATTTTCCATTCTGTTATATAATAATCCTAAAACTTCCTATATGAAAACAATTATTTTTCAGATATCTATAACTAAAATAATATAAAATTTAACATAAAACTAAAATAATAAAACTTTACTATTAAGTATATTTTCCTAACAATATAAATTGATATAATTTCTCTTATTGTAATTATACATTCTTTAGGAGAAAAAATCAATTGTTTTTTATCAATTATTCCCAAATAGATCAAATGACTTTTTTAGCCTTTCTATAATATTATTCTTTATCCTCATTGGAGAAATTACTTTTACATATGGACCCAAAGATAAAATACTTCTAATTATTTTTTCTTCATTAAATAAATAATACTTTAGTGTTAACTCATATTTATTTTCACTAATTATTTTTGCAGTTCTCTCCAAACCTGAAAAACACATAAAACATCTTTCCATTGCCTGTCTCTTATCAAATACTTCTAATACTATTGGATCTTTTGAATATTTTTGCATATATTGTTGTTCTAAAACATATTCTCTTGTAATTTCAGGCTTTTTATCTAATATTTTAATATTATCCATTGAATAAATATCAACCATAACTATTTTTTTATCACTTATTAGATAAATTGAAACTCTAAATATATTATCTCTTAGTGAATATTCTATATTAACAGGTAAGACTTCAATACCATGATATGAATTATCAAACTTATCTATATTATCATACACTATAATTTTATTATACAAAATTGCTTTCAATATTTTTTTAAAATTATTTTTATAGTTTTCCTTATCAAAGTCTTTATGTTTTTTAATAACATTAGTAAATTCAATATATTCATTTTTTATACTATTATCTATATCTTTTAATTCATAAACTAATTTTTTTATCAAATTTTCATCTAAAAAC
>JBDMZA010000708.1:0-5039 GCA_039770155.1 Clostridiales bacterium | reverse complement strand
TCCATTTTCAATTTTAGATAAATATCTTTTAAATCCAGTATAAAATGAAGTTTCCATTGAAACGACAAAAATAACTAATGATGGCATCACACTTAAAAATGCAAAAAATGTTGCAATATCGTAATTAGGTGCAAAATGCAGAACTTGCTTTACAGTAATTCCTACTTCACTGAACCAAAAAACAAAATTGTGGGTATATACACTTAAAGTCAGTAAAAAACTAGTTATTATCAATTTTTTATGTTTATCAATACTTTTTATAAACTCAAAATAATTATATTTTATAGAAAAATTTAAAATTTTTAAAAGGGTTATCATAAAAGAAATTGCAATTATTGTGAAAGTTAGTACATTTGAAAAAAATAACACATAACTAATTTTAAATACATTCATAATTGTTAAAATTAGTGCAGTGATGACACCAATGCTAACTCCAATAGAAAATCCTCTAATTACACTTTTATAGTCATCAATTGCTGAAATAAATATCATTTCTACCCAGATAATAATCAATACTACAAAAAGTAAATAAATGAGTAGCTTTTCTAAAAAAGTACAATTAACTCCCCATAAAAAAGATACACAAATAACTCCACCTAATACAATACATGCAATTATTGTACCAAACATTGAAGGTAATATTTTTTCTCTTTTTTTTTCAAATATTAAATCTGATACATATCTTGATAAAGGCATATTAAAAACACCTACAATAATAATAGAAAAAATAAAGCAGTACATAGTAGCTGCCATATAGAATTCTCTAGTAGCAATTTTAACATTTTGTTGTAACATTAAAATTTGAAAAAAAGTGATTAACATAATACATAATACTGTAGGTCCTATGGTAACAATACTTGAAAATAAATATGTTTTTATGTATGATAATTTATCATCTTTTTTTATTAATTTTCTCAGCTCAAATCCAATTCCAGCCAGTATAATCACCTCTATATAAGTATATTAACTTTTCCAAATTCATTATAAATGTTTTCAAATTCATATTTAAACTTATCTATTGAATAAAACTTATTTACTCTTTCATATCCTATTTGCCCCATTTCTTTCATCAAAATATCATTTGATACAATAGTAATAATTGCTTTTCCAATTGATTCATAGTCCATTACAGAGCATATTATTCCAGCGTCTCCAAGATCATCATTTATTCCATATAATAATTCTTTAGCACATCCAACATTTGTAGATACAAATGGCTTTTTACTTGCCATTCCTTCCAGAATTGCTAAGGGCTGTCCTTCACTAATGCTTGTTAAAACTAATACATCCATCTTTCCAATATAATCTTTAATATTTACCTTGCCAGTAAATTCAACATCCTTTAGTTCTAATAATTTTACTAACATTTTGCATTCTTCAAAATACTCTTCATCCTCGTCACTAGGACCTATTATACAAAATTTAGCATTATTGATCTCTTCTTTAACAATTGCAAAACTTTGAATCATTGTTTTTATGTCTTTTATTGGCACCATTCTGACTATAGCACCAATATTTACAGAATTATCATTAGAATCTTTTATCTTAATATTTTCAAAGGATTTTATATCCACTCCATTTGGTATAATTCTTATTTTTTCTTTGTCACATGAAAGTTGCATTTGTATTTCTTTATTTTTACTAAATAGTGTAGTAACAAGGTCTGCATACTTATATGTACATTCTGAAATAGAATAGAAATAATTAATCCAAAGATCCTTCAAATGACCTTTGACATGCTCTGATCTTATGAGTTCTTCTTCTCTTTCTCTTGTATAAATACCATGTTCCGTCAGTATGAATGGTTTTTTATATTTTATTCTCGCTAAAGAACCAATTAATCCAGCATATCCTGTTGATACACTATGATAAATATCTGCATATGGTATTGGATTACTTTGAACTTTTAATAAAGTTCCAATGATAGATTTGTAGTTCCAGAAGAAATCAATAAATGAAGAGTTGCTATTTATTTTTTTATATGCAGTTTCCACAATATAATAAAAATCTTTGCTTATTAGGAATTCTCTAATACTTTTTATTTTATATTTATTTATAAAGGAAAATGTTCTCTCCCAATCTACCTTTGATTTTGTAATTAAATCTATAAAAATATTTCTATCTTCTTCATCAATTTTATAATTAACAATTTTTGATTTTTTTCTTGAATCATTTGAACTGTCTAAAAAACATTCTTTTATTTCAATTAAGTTTGATGGAAGATTATATTTAAAAATTCCTTTAAATTTTTCTTCGGCCCCTATTGCAAATACAATGAAATCATTTTTGGGCATAGAGTTAATCAACATTTGAATCCAACTGGAGACACCACCTGTGACATAGGGATAACTTCCTTCAGCGATTAAACAAACTTTCATTATAATTCACCTTCTTAGTTAAAATTAATTGAAAACTTATCATTGTTAGATGATATAATATAACTCGATTTACTGACTTTTTCTATTTCACAATTCTTATATGATTTAATTGAATTTTCAGACTTTAAAATGAATGTTTGTTTACCTTTTATACCATTCGTGTAACAACTCAATTTTTTGTTATTAAATTCTGAATAAAACTCAAATTTTTTATAATTTTTTAATGCAATTGCAGCTTCTGATGTTGTTAATGGCTCTAACCAAAAGAAATTATCATTTATTGATTTTATAAAATTAAAATAATCTAATTTCATTTCTTCCCAAGGTTTTCCATCACTTCGCTCTCTCTCTAACATATCATCAGAATGTACGAAATGAGAAATTATACCAGTTGATACTATTGAGTTTAAATTAATCCACTCCATTTCATCATCAACTAAATAACCTGATGTTAGTCTTGGAAATTCAACAATACCATCATCCATAATATTAAATTCTTGAATATATTCTGGATCTCCTTTACCTGAATTAAATACTGCTGATATGACTAAAAGGTCTTTCATCCCTTTTTTTAGTGCGTGGATACCTTTTTCAGTAATTATGTTAGATGGTGGAACATATGCTTTTACTTTATAATTAGGAAAATAATTTTCAATTACTCCAAGTCCTTCTTTCAAAGCTTTTAGAATATTGTCCTCATTTCCCCAAGAATTATATCCTAATTCTTTACTTTTTATACCACTTAAATCAAAGGGTTGATGATTGTATCCATGTAGCCCTAATTCACCACCATTTTTAATAAGTTCAATTCCATATTGACTTAAGATTTCTTTTGTATATGAATCGCCTATTCTAAATGGTGGTTCAACTCTATCATTATATGTTTCTATAAAATATCCAGTATACTTTACATTATATAGTTTGGAGGATTTAACCATATCTGGCCACCATATGTCTCTAAAAAATTCTTTAATATTACGATTATACCTTTTTTTTATTTTTTCATTAAAACCATTTGGAAATGGAGATGGAAAATCGTCAATAAAAATAACTTTGGCATTTAATATTGGATATATATAGTTTTTTTCAACTAAACCTAAGAGACCAGATAGTAATCCTCGATTGAGTTTAGATTCTAATATTGATATATTTGCAAAAACCATTAATCCTTTTCCATAAACAGTTTCCCATACAACTGGAGTTTCACTTTCAGAAATTATATGTATTGTCGAGTTTGAATCTAATGATACATCTTTGATTTTATCTTTAATTAAAATATTATTAAAGGATTTGCCTTTTGAATCTAATAAAAAATCAGATAAAAATATAAACTTCTTTATAATTTTATATTTTTCACTAAAAACCACACCTATATCTCTCGTATTGAGACTAAAACTTTCATCAATTGTGTTTAAATTCTGTGCAAAAATAACTTTTCCACCATTGTTAATAAATTCCATCAGCTTATGAATATCAGGTATTTTTTCTGTATTTGATGTTATTAAAATAATTGTTTGATTTAAGTCTTTATAATTAAACTCAATTGAACTTGATATGTCAGTTGATAAAAATTTTTTTTTTGTAAAATTTAAAACATTTTCAAAATTTTTTAGAATTTCTAAAGATGACTTATCTTCACCATCATATAATATTATGTTTTTAATTTCTTTGGAATCCATACTTAATCTATTATATCCTGAATTATAATTTACCATTTTAAATACTTTTTCACTTTTAATCTTGTCTGTGAAGTTTTGGAGAAAATAGCCAGCTTTTGACGAATAAATATTATAACTAGTAACAATTAGTAAAGTAATTATCATGATTAGTGATTTACCAAAAAAAGGTTTGAATTCCATGCTATTTTCCCTCCATAATATCATTTGAATAAATCTTGTTGTCCCAGAATCTAACAACATTTAAACTTTTCTCTGAAAAAATTGCACTAGAGTGTTTAAGCTTTTCAATTATATTATTAAATCCCATAAAATCATTTTGAACATAATAATATTTCATCATCATTAGATATGCTTCTTCAGAATTTTTATATTGTTCAATAAATGAATCACAATAAAACTTAGCTTTTTTATAATTTTTAAGTTCAATATCAACATGAATTTTTTCCATAAAATGTTCTTTTGATGGATTCAAGTCAATTAATTTTTTTAGTAAACTTGAAATTTCTTTATTATATTTATTTTTACTATTTTTATCTAACAAACCACTTTCTACATACTGTTTTAAGGTATTTGTATATGAAGAAATAACTAATATATCATCACTGTTTTCATTGTATTTTATTGAAAGTTCTTGAATAGAAATTGTCATTTTTCTTTTCATTTCACTTACAGCAACAGCTGCGTAATGAGATGTTTCTGTATCTGAATCGTTTAAAGCCTTTTTTAATAATCTTAAATATTTAAAAGCATCGTCCTTAATAGTTTCGACAATTAATTTCCTTTTAATATTATCTGAATTCATTAATAGTGCCTCATCAACAGACATAATTTCATTACTTTTCGGATTTGATTTTATAATTTTTTTTGCTCTATCATTTTTTATTGAATTTTCATTTATTTCTTCAGTCGATATTTTTTCATCTTTTTTACTCAAAACATTCTTATGTTTTTTTAATGTAATATCTATAAATTCTAAAATTAC
>JBDMZA010000707.1:0-5239 GCA_039770155.1 Clostridiales bacterium | reverse complement strand
TGTGAAATTGCATGATATTGTTATTGGTTTATTTATTAATGTTTATGAATTTGGATTGAATTCTTGTGGTTAATCAACATTTTTTATACACCACCTCCATTTCTCTTACCATTTCACTTACTTTTCCAAATGACATAATTATTCTCCTCCTATAATATATTTATAGTTTTATTTAAAATTAAATAATGAAAATAATTTCAAAACTTTCAGTTTGACTATAAAAAATACTCATTTGTCTACATAATTATTTTGCTTAAATTTTCATTATAGGCCTAATGAGAGCGTAGCGGCAGTTATCTAGACTAGTAAATTTCATAGTAATCATAGTAAACAACGCTGATAAAAATTAACATTGTTTACTAATTATCTAGACTAAGTAATCAATGTTGAAAATGTTAATATAATCCTTTTGAACCAGATAAAAAAGAAAGATTTTCAGTATTTACTGACTTTGAAATGTAGTGAAAAGAAAATCGCTTTTTTATCTGGTAACTTTGTGCATATATAAACAACGTAAAACCCTTTATATTGCTGATTTTATTGTTAAAGAGTATAGATAACTACAATTACGCTCCCATTACCCCTATTCAACCAGAAACAAATAGTTTATTCAATAACATTATAAAATGGGTTGAGCATGTTTACTAAACCTAGTTGCAGCATCTGTGTCAATATGCTGCTATTAGGTCAAATATTGAAGCAAAAACGGATCAAATTTTACATATACGTTTGCCTTGGGTCTGAGTTAATTCAACAAACTATTCTACGGGCTATTAATTCATTAAACCTTAATTTTTAGAAATTTTATTTATTATTTTAATTATAAAATTTCTTTTCTTTACGCCATAGAATAGCTGCTAAAAGTAAGATTCAAATTTTAATACTACTAAACACAAATATAGTATGGTGCAGCTCCTAGGGGTTTAAAATTATTGAAAAGTTTATCTATAATTTTAGATATTTCAGGATTACTATAATTTATAATAGTTTCTGCTAAACTATAGGTATAAGTTTTTTCTTTTATAGTAAAATTTGAAATAGCAATTAATATATTAGAATCTTTTGACATTGCTATAATGAGACATTTAAAGGATTCTAAAACAGGCAACTTTCCAATTGATTTTTTTATTGCACTTCTTAATTCTACAGTTATATTTTGATTATTTTTTGGAGAAATACATTGTTTTGATATATCAGACTGATTAGAGTAATTTTCACTTCCACATTTTTCATATATGCTTACCTGCTCTGGAATTTTATTTACAGTATTAACCCAATTATCAAATAAAAGTGGCTTATCTGATATTGAAATCTTATGACAAGCTGCAGATATAATTTTTTCAGATATAGTTATTTCCGATTTTTTACTGGTTGTTACAAAAATTCCTGAATCTGTGTTTAAAAAAACATTCATTGTTAAAATCCTTTCAAATTAATATCAGAGATGATATTTATTTTACTTCAGGTTTTATTTCGTCTTCTGGAGTATCACCACCATTAAAAAAAGTATCTGCTTCTTCAAAATCTTTAGTCGCAGAAACATCTATTAATTTTTGAAATTTTTCATAATCTGCTCCGCCTTCTCTTATTCTTGAACATTGAACAATGTTAGAAACTTCTGTATATTCCATATTAATATTAATATAATTTGTAGAAGCACAACTGGACTTGAATTCTTTAAAATCTTGAATAAAATTAATTTGTCTTAAGAGAATTGCACCATAGTCAAAATATCCACCCGCTTGATTGTCTACAAGATAGCTTTGATAAGTACATGACAAAACTTTATATTTTTGTGCCTGAATTTGTCTACTAAATGTAATATTACCTATTGAATTTAGATAACTTTGAAAATCTGTTAATAGAGAACCACCACTTGTAATAATTGCATTAGCTATCAATCTAAGAAATTCACCAGATATTTTTACACCTTTTACACTGTTACTGTATTTTTTATCCACTGATGTTCCCACTGATAAACATGGTAAATGGCCAACTACATTTTTCCAAATATCAACATTAAGTTTATTTTCTGTTACTTTTGGATATTTTCTTTGCATATATTTATGAACTAATCCACCCATAGCTAAAAGATTCGCCTGATTTTCATTCATAATTTTACTAAATTCTGGTTTATCTGTTTTTTGCCCAATAAGATGAAATTGAACGGAACCTTGATCTCCAAAATAAGAATCATTCTTATCTTTTGAAACATCTGACATAGTATCCACAGCTTGTTTAATAGAAAAAAAATCATTTGCTTCTTCATAACTAATTTTACTTAAATTGTCTATATTTTGTGCTATCATAAAGAAATCCTCCTAGATAATTTTATTTATAAAACTGTTAAAAAAAACTGACATAACACCTAAAATAACCTTTAATATTAGCAACAATTCTCTCTGCTGGTTCTTTACTGCCAGACTGAATAAGTTCAAAAGTAATAGAACCCTTTCCTTCTTTTATAGCTTTAAACTTCCAAATATGTTTCGCAGAAATACCAACTGCTTTGGTAGAAGGCTGAAGATCTACTTCTTCAATTATTTCATAAACTCCTGAATTATCTGGAATACAACTCCAAAAGTATCCAGTTGAAGCATTAAATTCTCTTATGAACCATCCAAGTTCACTATCAATTTTCATTTCATTAACAAAGTTAGTATTTAGGCAAATTCCCGATTTTTATTTCATGATAAATCTCCTCCTATAATATATTTATAGTTTTATTTAAAATTAAATAATGAAAATAATTTCAAAACTTTCAGTTTGACTATAAAAAATACTCATTTATCTACATAATTTATTTTGATTAAATTTTCATTATAAACAGCATTTTAAAATTCATGAATATATATTTGCATTTTTTCTTGTTTTCAGTAATTTTAAGGAGCTGATTCTATATAATTTAATAGTTCATCTGCCATAGGTTTAAAAGATTTTGTTTTACTTAACCCTTCATTTATTAATATTTGAGCTTCTTCTATTCTAGAATTATCAATTAAAGTAAGTGCTAAATCATAATATGGATACATATAACTGGAATCTGTATACTCTACGGATTTTCTTAAATAATCTATACCTTTATCTATTTCTCCAAGTTTTACATAGGTTAGTCCCAATCCCTTATTTGCATATATGTTATTTTTTTGAACTTCTATAACTTTTTCATTAACTTTTTGTGCATTAAAATAGTTTTTGAGGTTGTATGAAATAAAACCATAATGGTTTAAAAAATCAATATTTTCAGGATATTCTGTTATTAATTTTTCAAAAACTAATTCAGCTAATTGAAATTCATTATTATCTAATAATCTTTTTCCTATAATTTCTAATTTTTTTATGTTATTCTCTAACATAATTTTTTCTTTTGCTTTTTTTATAGCAATATAATAAGAACAATAATTATTTGATGAATAAATATCTTTATTAAATGTTAATCTTGTATTAGGACATCCTCCTAAACACAGATCTCCATATCCGCATTTACTACAAAAGCCCTTTAAATCAGTTTTATTTATATCTCTATTCCATGAAAATGCTTTTTTATCTTCCCATATTTCTTTTAAAGACCTTTTAAGTAAATTTCCTTCGATGTATTTTTTATCTCTTATTGATGTACAACCAAGAATATCACCATTATGTAAAATTCCAAAGCTCCTTTTTCCAGCATTACAACCTTGCCATATAGTATTCTGCGATTTAAATGTATTATCTCTTACTTTTATTTCTTTTCTGTTATAATAACCCAAACAATCTGCCAAATATATAGTTATTCGTTCATCAGATAAGGAATCAAAAGCAAAATTTATTACTTGATCAATTTGCTCTGGATATAAAACCAGATCAGAATTTTTTTCAAAATTTCCCATAGGAAGTCCTATCTGTAATTGCCATAATTTAACTGATTTATCTAATAAAATTTTCTTAATTTCTTCAAGCTCATTGATATTTTTTTGATTTATTGTAGTTATTGCTGATTTAATTAGATTTGTTCCTTCAAGATTATCATAAACTGACATAATTTTATCAAAAGAACCTGGCATTCGCATAAAATCATGAGTTTCTTTTAAACCATCGAGACTCATCGAAAATGATTCGATTCCTGCATTACTTGCTTTTTTTATAACATCATCATCAACAAGCATACCATTTGTTATCAGCAACGGAGTTACACCATTTTCTTTTAATTTTTTAGCAATAAGATGCCAATCATCTCTTGTTAATGCCTCACCACCCGATATTGTAACCCATTTAAGACCCAAGCTTCCAAGTTCATCACATATCTTTAATGCATCTTCTGTGCTAAGTTCATCCGGCAAAGCATTCTTACAAGATGAACCACAATGTTTACAACGCATATTACATCCCATTGTTATCTCCCAAACAGCTGCTAATGGTTTATAATCCATTTTTATTCCTCCACTCTTCTTAAAAAGGGGCTAAAATAAAGCCCCTTTTTAAGAAAATTATTATTCTTTAGTATCTTTCTTTTTATCTACTGGTGCCATATAAAGTATTGTAATCACAGGAGGCCCCATATATTTTGATATTCCCATATATGATTGAGTTTTAGAAACTGGAGCTGGTGCCATATACTTCATTACATAAGGTGGCATATACATCATATTAGCGCCTGAAAGAGAACAAGAATCTGCAAAAGAAAAAAACTTTTTGCAACCTGCAATATTTTCTAAATCTTCATTTTCAGAATCTGTGATTATTAAATCAAATTTTCTAGTATCTTCAATTTTTTCTGGTTCCCAAGGTCTCAAGAGATTAAATTTAAGTTCTGCTTTACCATCAAATAATGCAACAAAAGTAAACACTTGTGTCTCACTTGCTCCAACAAGATGTGAATTATTTGTTTCAATACTCAAATCAACTAAATTAATACTATCTGGCATATGTGATAAAGCCCATGTTAATCCTGTTGAAGCTACCTGAGAACTTAATTTTATATTAAATATACTCCCTTTTACTAAATTTAATGCGCAATCTTGAGTATTATCATTTCTCATAAAATTCCTCCTTATATTTTAAGAATATAAGATAAACAATAATCAAAATTAAATCTATTAAAAAATACTTTTTGACATAATTAAAAACTTATTATTTGAAAATGATTTTATAAAAAGATTTAATTTTAATATATTTTATAAAAAAATTTTTTATCTTATTATCACTCTAAAATATATCGAATTTATTATTTATTTCATTATATATTTCTAATAATTAGAAT
>JBDMZA010000706.1:0-7830 GCA_039770155.1 Clostridiales bacterium | reverse complement strand
GGCATAATCAAAAATTTCATAAGACAATTTTTTTCTGAAAATATCGATGGTTTAACAAATTTTCAAAAAAAGTTGACTAGTTTATTTTTTGATTCTGTCTTATTACAGTTATTGAAGGAGAAAATGTTATAACATCGGTAAAAAATTTAATTGATAAAACTAATTCTTATGAAGCTCTTTCAGAAACAATTAGAGGGGATTACGGGAGTCATAATTTTAAGAATTTAATTCATGCTTCAGATTCAATTGATTCTGCAAAATTTGAAATAAAAAGATTTTTTACGGAATTTAATATATAGAATTGGAGAATATAATATGGATTATACGGAGTTCAAAATTAGTATAAATAAAATGATAGATTTAAACCTAAGTGACTACAAAGAAAAACAAATGAAAAGGAGGATAGATGCGCTAATAAATAAAAATGGTTTTAAAAATTATCAAGAATATATTGTAGTACTTAAAAAGGATAGGAAATTATTAGAGGAATTTGTAAATTATTTAACTATAAATGTATCAGAATTTTATAGAAATCCTGAACAATGGGAAATGTTAGAAAATGAGATATTGCCAGAATTACTTAAGAATACAAAAAGATTAAAAATATGGAGTTCAGCTTGTTCAACTGGAGATGAACCATATACTTTGGCTATGGTTTTAAGTAATTTAATTGGACTTGATCAGATAAGTATTTATGCTACGGATATCGATGATACTGCAATTGATAAAGCTAAAAAAGGAGTATATGATAAAAAAAGTTTGGAGAATTTACCTAATAAACTTAGGAATAAATATTTTATACAAAGTAATAATAAATTTGTTATAAAAGATTCAATAAAAAATTGTGTCAAGTTTGGAAAAATTAATTTATTGAAAGATATTTATCCAACAAATTTAGACCTTATTGTTTGTCGAAATGTAGTTATTTATTTTACAGATGATGCTAAAAATAGAATATATTCAAATTTTAGCGATTCACTTAAAAAAGATGGAATACTTTTTGTTGGAAGTACTGAACAGATAATTATGTCAAAAAACTTTTTATTGAAGCCTATAAGGACTTTTTTCTATACTAAAGAATTAGCATTAGTTTAGTAGAAGGTATAAAACTTGATCTTTTCTATTAAATGCATTGCTGTATTTTTTTAATCTGAATTGTATTGAATTTTTAGAAAATAATTCTATTCTAGATGTAATTAATAAAACCTATATAATAAAATATTTAATAATGTTGTTTATGGAGGAAAAAATGAGAAAAAACTGGTTAGAGACAGATAGAGTAGTTCCTAAAATATGCAAAATATTAGAAGAATGCGCTAAACAGTATGAAATTGATATAAAAAGTATTATTTTATATGGATCAAAGGCAAGAGGTGAAATAAGATCATCAAATGATTATGAAATTGTTTTATTGGTTGATGATGAAATTGATACGGGTAATTATATAAAATTAGTAAACACGATAAGAATTGAATTCTTAAAGGAAAAATTAATAAATGTTAATTTGCTGATTTATACCCCAGAAGTTTTTGAGGAGATTTTATATAAAGATGAGAATGTTGGTACTTTTCTATATATGATATGTAAAGAAAATACAATAATTTATGATAAAAAAGGAACCTTTACAGCAATTAGAAAAAGAATGTCCTCAAACAATATAAAAAATGAAGAAATTTTTATTAATCAATGTATTATTTTTGCTAAAAAACTAGGATCAGCAAAGTGGGAACAAAAATGGGAGAAAGTATTAATGCAGCATAGATATTTAAAAAGAAGAAATAATTACTAAGAGATACAAAAAATAAACTCTAATTCTCGAGTGTGAATAAGGAGAGCCTAATTAAATATAATACCATTATTGGATATTTATTATTTCAAATCATTTTTTCATTATGATGAAAATTGATTTGTTTTTTTATTGAAGCTGTTTGCTATGATATGATATACTAAAATACAATTATATTGAGGAGGTGACACCATAATTTATTTATGGAAAATTTAGAATATAAAAAATTACTTGCTGAATTAACAGGTAAAACTTCGGTATCTGGTTATGAATATAAATTTAGTAAATTCTTAAAAAATGAAATAAGCAAATATTGTAATAATATAGAAATAGATTATTTCAGTAATGTTATAGCCACTTTCAATAGTGGATTAAATTTAAAAAAGAAAAAAATTATGTTGACTGCACATATTGATGAGATTGGATTAATGGTTAAAAGTATAGATAAAAATGGATTTATTAAATTTACAAATATTGGAGAAGTAGATCCGAAAATTTTATTGTCGCAGGAAGTGAAAATACATGGTAAAAGGGAACTATTAGGAGTGATAGGTTCTATACCACCTCACTTGATTGAAAATTATAATAAACATAATGTTGTAGATATTGATAAATTGTATATTGACACAGGTTTTAGCAAATATGAATTAGATGAAATTATTTCAATTGGTGATGTAATTAGTTTTAATGTAGAATTAATTTCATTAAATAGCAATTATATATCATCAAAAGCACTAGATAATAGGGCTGGAATATGTACTCTTATTGGTGTTATGAATGAATTGAAAAAATTCAAATATTACAACGAAACAACTTTTAATTTTACATCTATGGAGGAAACTGCTTCAGCAGGAGTAATTAATTCAAGTTACAGGATTGAACCGGATTTAGCAATAGTTATTGATACTTGCTTTGGAAAAGTGCAAGGTGGAGCAAATGAAGATACATTTGTTTTGGGTAATGGTCCTGTAATAAGTATTGGTCCAAACTTTAACTCTGATTATTCAAAGCAAATTATAAAAATAGCCAGAGATGAAAAAATTTCACATCAAATAGATGTGGAACCTGGTAATTCAGGAACAGAAGCTTGGGCAACACAAATTTCAAGAAATGGAATTCCAACGCTTTTAATTTCTATACCAATTAAATACATGCATACTCCAATTGAAGTAATGAATATTGATGACATTAATTTGTCAGTAAAACTAATAACTAATTTTTTAATGAAACAGTGATAATGGGGGGATATAAATGATCCTAGAAGAATTGTCTAATCTTTCAGGAATTTCGGGAGATGAAAAGGATATTAGAGATTATATAATGGAAAAAATAAAAAATTATGTTGATAATATTAGAATTGATTCAATTGGAAATTTAATTGCTTTAAAAAAAGGTAAAAATTCTGATTTAAAACTTATGCTTGCTGCACATATGGATGAAGTTGGTTTTATAGTTAAATCTATAAATGATGATGGAACGATAAAATTTGCAACAATTGGAGGTTTTGATAATAGGATTCTACCTGGGAAAAAAATATTTATTGGAAAAGAAAAAAAACCAGGAGTTATTGGAATTTTACCTATTCATCTTCAATCATCAGCAAGAAAAAAACGAGTTTTTAGTTTAAATGAACTATATATTGATATAGGTTCTGATAGTAAAGAAAGAACTGAAAAAATTATTGATATTGGAGATTATATAAGTTTTAAGGGTAATTTTAAAAGGTTGGGTCAAAATTATTATATGTCTAAAGCTTTGGATGATAGAGTGGGTTGTTCAATATTGATTGATATAATTTTACAAACTGAATTATTGGATTTCGATTTAGTTATTTGTTTCACAGTACAAGAGGAAGTAGGTACAAGAGGTGCAGAAGTGATTGCATATTCTGAGGAACCCGATGCAGCAATTGTTGTAGAAGGAACAACTGCTTCAGATGTTCCTGATGTAAAAGATTCAATGACTTCAACAAAACTTGCAGCAGGCCCAGTTTTAACAATTATGGACAGGGCGTCATATTCAAATAAAAATCTGGTTAGATTTATTAATCAAATAGCGGAAAGTAAAAATATTAAGATTCAATATAAAAATACAGTAACAGGTGGAAATGATGCCGGAAAAATACAAAGATCACGAAATGGTGTAAAAACAGCTGTTATATCAGTTCCAGTAAGATATATACATTCTCCAACATCTGTCATTTATGAAAAAGATTATATTAATACTAATAAATTAGTATTTGAGGTTATTAGAGAATTCAGCTTTAATAAAATCTAAAGCTATAATTAGGAGGATTTATGTTTGATACAATAGCAAAATTAACTAAGGTTTCTGGAGTATCAGGAAATGAGGAAAAAATAAGAAATTTAATAATAGATGAAGCTAAGGAATATGTTGACAATGTTATTATAGATAATATTGGTAATTTAACATTGGTTAAAAAAGGGACGGGAAAGAAAATAATGTTATCAGCACATATGGATGAAATTGGGTTGATGATAACACATATTGATGAAAATGGATTTTTGAGATTCTCTTCAATTGGTGGAATTTATAAACTTATAGCATTAGGACAAAGAGTGATAATAAATAGTAATATTCATGGGACTGTATATTTTGAAGAAAAAATTAAAAGTTATGGTGATTTAAATATATCTAAAATGTTTATAGATATTGGTGTGAACTGTAGGGAGGAAGCAAAAAAAATTGTTAAAATAGGAGATGTAGCAACTTTTGTTGGAGAGGCTGTTATGGCAAATAAAAATATAATTGCAAAATCTCTTGATAATAGAGCTGGATGCGCAGTATTAATAAAATTAATAAAGGAAAATATAAATACTGATCATGAGATATATTATACATTTACGGTGCAAGAGGAACTTGGAATGAGAGGTGCTAAAACTGCAGCTTTTGATTTAATGCCAGATTTAGCAGTTGTTGTAGACGTAACTTCAACAGGTGATATACCGGAATGTCCTCTTATGGAAGTAAGTTTGGGTAAAGGTCCTGCTATAAAAATTAAAGATAGTTCTGTTATTTGTCATCCTATAGTTAGAGATTTATTGAAGTTAGCAGCAAAAAAAAATAATATTCCATATCAGTATGAGATATTAGAGTTTGGTGGTACAGATACGGCTTCTATTCTATTAACAGGTGGTGGAATAGTTGCAGGTGCTGTTTCTATTCCGTGTAGATATATACATACACCTTCGGAAAGTGTTAACTTAGATGATTTAAAAAATTCAGTTAGAATATTAAAGAATTTTATATTGGAAGTAAAATAATGCAAATATAATCTAAAAATTTATACTATTCATTAAATTTATAATATTTTTTTTGTATAATTTTAGTGATAATTTACCATCTTGAGTGATTATAATTAAAGTTCTTGGAATTTTATTTATAAATTCTTTTTCTATTTTTATGTATTTGGCAGATTCAAGTTTGGTTAGATGAGAAGAGAGATTTCCTTTTGTTAGACCTGTTTTGTTAAGTAAAAATACAAAATCAGCACTTTTTAAAATATTTAAATAGATTAAAATTTTAAGTCTTGCAGGTTCATGTATTACTTTTTCAATATTAGTGATTAGAATATTTAAGTCTTGATTCTTCAAACAGCATCTCTCCTTTTAAAGTATACTATGAAAATATGTTTGTAATACAAACTAATTATATAACTATACTTTTAATATGTCAATAAAATTAACTATCTAAAATTTGCTTAAAACTTACAATAAAAATTAATTTATGTAGAATGGGGAGCTGTATGTACATAATAAAGTTTAAAGAATACATTTTTAAAAATAATGATAATATAAAAAAATTAACAGAAATATTACAAAAAAACATATATTTATTAGTATTTAGTTTTTTCTTATTGATAAAATTAATGATTTTTAAGTATTCATTGGATTTAACGGCGAGTAGTTTGTATTTATTTTCATGTATAGGGTCAATACTTTTAATAAGTTCAGTACTTTTTATTATAAAGAGGACTTTGAGGTTTAGATTTATTGTGATTTTTGATATTATAATATCGATTTTACTTTTTTCTGATGCTACTTATTTTAATTATTATAGAACAGCATTGTCAGTGGGAAGTATATTTCAAATTAAATTAATTACTCCATCTATGAGTGCTTCAATAACGCAACTTGTTAGAGTAGTTGATTTGCTATTTTTTGCAGATATATTTCTTTTATTTTATATTAAAATCAAGAAGTCAGTAGATTTAACTAGAGATACGAAACTAAAGAAAAGAGTTTTTCTTATGCTAATATTATTTTCTTTTGGTTTTATTATAACATCAAATGCTTTTATGAGAAAAAATAAAATGATTTCAAATCAAATTTTTAATATTTTATATAATAACGAATATATTATATCTAATATTGGAATATTAAACTATCATGGTCTTGATATATATTCTTTTATAAATAATAATTTTTTTGATAAACATAATTTAACTATAGATGAAAAGGAGTATATAAAAAATAAAGTTATAAAAGGAGAAAGTTCGTATGATAATAGTTTATTTGGTAGTCAAAAAGGTAAGAACCTTATAATACTACAAGTTGAATGTATGCAGGATATGTTTTTGGATATGAAGATTAATGGGAATGAAGTAACTCCATATTTAAATAAATTTAAAAATAAATGCGTCTATTTTGATAATTTTTATGCACAGACAGGTGTTGGTAATACATCAGATGCAGAATTTTTGGTGAATAATTCTTTATACCCCATTAATTATGGAAGTGTTTATTATAGATATCCTGAAAATCATTATAATGCTTTACCAAAATTAATGAAAAATATAGGTTATGATAGTTTTGTGGTTCATGGAAATGAAGGAAAATATTGGAATAGAGAAGAGATTTATTCCAGTTTTAAATTTGATAAATTCTACACAAGAGATAAGTTAAATGATAAGGATATTTTTGGTGAATGGGGAATTTCTGATGAGAGTATGTTGTCTCAATCTCTTAATATTATGAAAAAACAAAAAAATCCTTTTTATGCTTTTCTTATTACCGTTTCTTCTCATTTTCCATATAGTTCATTTAAAGAAATGGAAAATATTGATACAGGAGAATATGAAGGGAAGTTTTATGGAAATTATATTAAATCAATGAATTATATTGATAAAGTTCTAGGTGATTTTATTGATGGACTAAAAAAAGAAGGTTTACTAAATAATTCAGTTATAGTTATTTATGGAGATCATAATGGTGTAGACGAAAATAACTTAGAAGATGTAATGGAACATAATAATGAATCTCATTTTGATAAAAATGTTGAACTTTTTAAAATGAAAAATGTTCCATTATTAATCTATTTACCTGATAATGAAGAAGTGAAAAAATATGATAAAATTTGTGGACAAATTGATGTTTTACCAACTCTGACAAATTTATTCGGTATTAAATCGAACTATGTTTTTGGAAAAGATTTACTAAATGAGGAAGAAGATATAATCCAGTTTACTAATGGGAATTATACTAATGGAAAAACTATATATATAAATTCGACATCTAGGTATTATGATTTGGATTCTGGGTATGAAGTGAATCCTACTAAAAAATTTGAAAAATATTCTAAGAAAGTCAAAGATGATTTGTTTTTATCAAATACAATTGTTGAGAATAATTTACTGGAATATTTTGATAGATAATAAGATTATATAAGTCCAAGCCTAAAGGATATCCAAAAAATAAACTCTAATTCTTAAGTATGAATTAGGGTTTATTTTTTACATATTTTAGGTGAGTTGAAAATTATTTAGAGATTTATTGATTATTAAGATTAATATTGGTATAATGATACTATATAAAACGACAAAATATGACTAAAAAGACTATGAAATCTCAAAATATTTTAATAAATTCATATATTATATAAAAAATGGCAATTAGTAATTAACTAGTCAACTTTTTTTGAAAATTTGCTAAGGGATATCCAAAAAATAAACTCAAATTTTCGAGTATGAATTCGCATGATTTAAGCGAACTTCAGACGAAAAGAATTTGGTATTATTTTTTAGG
>JBDMZA010000705.1:0-5138 GCA_039770155.1 Clostridiales bacterium | reverse complement strand
TTTTGTGCAGCCGCTGCGGCTTTTACTATTAAAGTTGAATCATTTTCTAATTGTTTTATCCAACTATCTAAATATGATACACTATTATTTATTGTTTTATCAATTATTCCTGCTATCCCACACAACATAGCTGCTCCAATTTCTGCTATAAGTTCCTCTTTTGAATATACATCACTACCAAAATTCATTATTTCATTTTCTTTAAATCTTCCAATTCTTTCTTTATATCCTGTGCTATGTATAGCTTCATGAAAAAGTGTACTATAGTAATCTTCCGATGTCTTGTGATTACTTATTAATGGAACATTTATTTTATCTGAAAACATATCATAATATGCTCTATTTTGTTCAATATTAACTATTCTAGGTTTGTCTTCATAATTATTTATAATATTTTCAGCCTCTTTAATTGGATTATTTATTTTTTTAACATATTTACTTTCTAATCCTTCAACATCATCTAAATGAAAAACCTTATAATATCTTAAAACAATATATTTTTCCTTACTTTTTTTATCCTTTTTTTCTTTCTCAAGTGGTTTAAAAAATATTACCATTTCACCTTTAGAACCCTTTTTTAATTCACCTCCTTTTTCTTTTATCTGGCTAAAAGTTAAGTATTCCCCACTTTTTTTGAGAAGCAATGTATTTACCCCTCGATAATGTTTTTGTGTTACATAATTTACTTGTTCCCCTATCCATGGTTTTTGCCATGGGACAATTTTTTCCTCCTTTATTTTTCTTATAATTTCCTGAGTAACATAATCGTAGACTTTATTCGCCATAACTAGTTTTCTCCTTTCAAAATATAAAATTTTCAATGTTCAACCTTACATTTATAATTATACTAGACATTTTGGCGTTTGTCAATACGATTTGGATATTTATTTTTATTTTATATTGACGTTTTCTATTTTGGCGAATATAATAAAATAATAAAAACAATTAAGGAGATGTTAATTTATGGTATTTAATCCTAGTGATTGGACTTTAAAACAATTAAGAAATTATAGAGGTCTTGAACAAAAAAATATTGCTGATGAACTAGAAATTTCTCCATCTGCATATAGTAAAAAAGAACTTGGACAAAGAAAGTTTGACATTGACGAATTTAAAAAATTATGTGAAATATTCAAATCATCAATGGAAGATATGTATATAATTATTAATAATAAATAAAAAAATTAAGGTATCTAAAATATTAACAGAGTTTTAAAATTATTTTAATCAACTAATTAAGAGGCTTATTGTCAGTAGAATTACATTTTATTGATGAAAGTTATAGGTCAGAATTAATCTAATATTCAATGTTTAATAGCTTCTAAATTATTTGTATATATTTATGTTTTTTAGTATATGTAATATATTTTTTACTTTGTGATGGTTGATATTGTATTGGCGAATTTTATGTGATAGAATTTCGAATTAAATCTATTTTAAAAATTAAAAGGAGATACTTAATTTGGAAATACTATTTGCTACAAAAAAAACAGAAAAAAAAAACTATTCCATAAATGGCCTATCTAAATATGGTTTTAAAATATTAAGTTTAAATGAATTATCTATAGATATAGATGTTGAAGAAACTGGCAAAACACCTTCAGAAAATGCAATTAAAAAGGCACAAAAGTATTTTAAAGCAAGCAAGATCCCAACTGTTTCAGTAGATGATGGATTATATCTTGAAGGATTTCCACAGAATAAGCAACCAGGTACAAATGTAAGAAGGATTAATGGAAAAAGAGCTACTGATGATGATATGTTAAAATACTATACAAATGAGATAAGCAAATATGGAGAAAAAATCAATGGAACATGGGTTAAATCTATAGCAATTGCAATAGATGATAATAAAGTTTTCAACTATGATTTTAAAGTAAAAAAAATATTCACTTCCACAATTGCAAAAAAAAGAAATGATGGGTATCCTCTAGATTCAATATGTATAACACCTGAATTTAATAAATATTCTGTAGATTTAAACCATGATGAAATAAAGCATATTCAAGGAACAAGAGATAAAAAAGTTTTTGAGTTTATATATACGCATTTAAAGTAAAGACAGGAGGTAAACTTTTGAATTATGATACTATAATTGATTGTTATACTGATGAACCATCCGGCCTGGGTGTACCTCCATATTTAAGTACACATTCAAGATATATTGCAGGTTGGTATGAGAAAAACAAAAAAAAATATTTTTATTTAACAATAGATGATTTAAGATTTTCATCTGGTGAAAAAAATTTATCAAACCATAATATAAATAAGAGAATAAATAATTTAACTAATAATAAATTGGCAGTAAAAGATATACTTTTAAATTCTAATAAAATATTAATAGTGATGGGGTGTTTTGTTAAATATAATTATATTTCAGCAGAACCCCCATCATTTTTTGAACTAAACAATTTACTCTCTGAATTTAAATCTGAAAAAATACTTTTTTATATACTTGGAGGAATAAACCTTGATAAAAATACAATCGAAAATACAATTCCCAAAAACCTATTTAAAAAAATAATCTATGGACATGGATATAATTACTTAGAAAATGGCAATATCAAAGATTTAAAACCAAACTATAATATATTATCTAAAATATCTTTTCATTGTAGCAAATTAACTAAACAAATAAGCAAACCAAAAATAGTCGAAATAGAAACATCATCTGGTTGTAATAGAACTCCTGGTTGTATATTTTGTATAGAATCTATCAGAAATATACAAGTTTCATACAGAGAAGTTGATGATATTTTAAATGAAATAATATCACTTTACAAAAATGGCTTTAACTATTTTCGACTCGGAAAACAACCAAATTTTTATAATTATATGGACTCAAACCCATTTAAAATTGAAGAATTACTTTATAATATAAGATCTAAATGCCCTAATATAAAAATGCTTCATATCGATAATGTTAATCCTCAAAGTGTGCTATCCAAAAATGGTAAATTAATAACTAAATTAATAATCAAATACTGTACATCTGGAAATATAGCTCCTTTTGGTGTAGAAAGTTTTGATCCAGATGTAAGAAAAGCCTGTAATTTAAATGGAACAAATGCTCAAATACTTAATGCAATTGAAATTATAAACAATCTTGGTGGTTCTAAAATAGGAATTGATGGATTCCCTATTTTTCTGCCTGGAATAAATTTGATTTTTGGATTACCAGGTCAAAGTAAAAAAACTTTTGATTATAACATGAAATATCTTGATCAAATATATAAATCAGGCTTAATGGTTAGAAGATTATTTATAAGAAAATTGACTTCTCCATATGGAGAAGCTTTTGATAATATTTCTATATCAAATTCTGAAGAAATAGCTTTTTGGAAAAAAGAAATTGCAAGAAATTTTGAAATTCCAATGTTAAAAAGAGTATTTCCTATTAATCAGATACTAAAAAATTTAAGAGTAGAAATAATTACAAATAATAGTCCATATTTAAGACAACTTGCTACATGTCCAATACGTGTGATTATTGAAAACAAAAAATTAGAACACAACAATTTTTATAATGTCAAAGTTAAAGGTTATTACGATAACAGAACTCTAAAAGGTATTATCATATGAATAAAATAAAAAGAATTGGGATCCTAATCCCCTATACAAATCTTGTTGTAGAAAATGAATTACATAAAGCCTGTTATAATATTAATAACTTATTTATTCATACATCTCGAATTTATTCTAAAATAAGATATTCTACTAATACAAATGGTTTTATCAATAGTCTCAATGATAATTTAAAGGAGTCAATTAAACTACTTAAAACCATTGATATTGACGCTTTAGGTTATTTTTGTACAATAGCATCCGCAAATAATACTATTAATCTAAATAATGCTAACATTCCATTTATCACTACCTCAGAAGCATTAATTAATTCTTTAAAACATCTTAATTTAAAGAATATTATTTTAATAACACCATATACTGATGAACTAGGCAAAAATATTTGTACTATTCTGATCAACAATAAGATCAATATAATTACAAATAAAAATCTTAACCTAAAATCTTCAAAGAATTTTGCAAAATATGGATATAATGATCTTGAAAAATTATTATTTAACATTTATGATAAAAGATGTGATGGAATTGTTATATCATGTACAAATTTGCCAACGTTCCATCTTATAAATAAGATGGAACAAATCCTTAGTGTACCAATAATTACAAGTAACCAAGCGACACTTTGGAATATAATAAAAACTATAGATTCAAACTTACTTAAAAAATTTGATTCTTTTGGATATTTATTCAAAACAAGGAGATAGTTAAAATGTTATTAAAAGAAACTTCAAATAATGAAACCTATGAAACTAGGTTTAAAAATATTTTAAAAATAATGAGTTCTAGCACTCTTGTTAAAAATGAAGTTATTAAAAATCATGATAATAATTTATGGTGGCCACTTTATATTAAAGATTGGAAAATCAGATTTATTGTAGCAGGATTAAGTACCAGAGTATCTTATAATTGTATAGAAACATATAAAAGTGTAATAAAGGATTTATCCAATTATAAATATGAAGAAATAAAAAAAATGTCTGATGATAATCTTATAAAAATAATCTCCAGATTAGGACTTTCAAATACTAGACTTAAATATATACGATCTGCAATAAACTTTATTGATAACTACAGTGAGCAAATTTTTTCAAAATCAAATAATGAACTTATAGAATTAATACAAAATAATGTTAATGGTGCATCATACAAAGTAGCTCAATGTTGTGTTCTTTATATAAGAGGGTACTATACAGGCATAATGCCTGTAGATAGAGGAATAAAAGATGTTTTTGCTCCATGCATAGGTTTTGAACACTATAAAAAGGCTATTGGACATGATATTTTAAGAAAAAATTTCGAATATCTAATAAAAAAATTAAATTTAGATGATCTTATTGATGATGATTATTCTAAATTAAAATTACCAGAAAATAAACCATTAACATGGTGGTCGCATCTAGTTATGATATATTACAAAAGAATTTATTGTAATAAAAAAAATCCTAAACTTTGTGAGTTAAACAAAAATGGTATCTTACTTAAAAAATGTTGCTTAAATAGCAAAAAGAAAACTAAAAAAGGATGATGTTATGAATTTAAAATTTAATATTTTG
>JBDMZA010000704.1:0-3169 GCA_039770155.1 Clostridiales bacterium | reverse complement strand
ATTTTACAAAGTATAATTATAATAATAGACTTACGAAAATTAAATCTAGGTCTTGATAAATTTATATAATTAATTTACGAGGTGGAAAAATGAATATCGTTTTCTTGATTTTAAATCTTATTATTTGGATTACTGTTTTTGTGAGTTTCAAACGATTAATAAAGTTATATATTGATTACAAAAAAAGCTCTGATACTTTTGAAAATATAATAGAAAAAATCGAAATACCAAACAATAGAAAATTATCTAAATGGCTATTAATTTTATGTCTAATTTGTTTTGTTTTATACATACCAAATACTTTTATAAATTACTTAGCAGATAAGAATATAAATGCCATATTTTATGATTTTATTTTTATTGGTATAACCTTTGTAATCGTATCAATTCATTTAAGATTATACTTATTTAGATATATTTACATAAATGATGAGGCTTTTGTTGCAAATACTTATCCCAGTTATATAAAATTCAGTGATGTAAAGAGTTTTAAAAAAGTTGGAAGAACACTATTATCACTAAACCTTGACAATTCTATTGATGAAATTAGTATTGTCATATATCGTCCAAAAAATCTAAAAAGATTTTTTGATATACTAACTAAGAAAATACCACAAGGAGAAGCTAAAAAATAATACCAAATTCATACTCGAAAATTAGAGTTTATTTTTTGGATATCCCAAGGAATATAAAATTTATCAAAAGATAACCTAAAAAAAGAAAGTGTTTTTAAAACATTGCTAAACTATAAAAAAATACTATATAATGAAATTGTGTGTTTTTTCATTAATAAGGAAAATAGCGAGGTATTTATATGAATATTTTTGTTACTGGAATAAATTATAAAACTATTCCTACTGAAATTAAAAATAATATTAATGTTACAGATGATAAACAAAAAGAAATTTTAACAATTATAAAAAAAATAAATAGTGTTGAAGAATGTATATTGGTTTCTTCTGTTAACATATTAGAAGTTTATATATTTTCTGGGCACAAAGATTTAGATATATCTCAATTGGAAGAAGTATTATGTAATTCATTTGAAATCGATATTTATGAAAATCGCAAAAACTTTTATTTTTACTCAGGCTTAGATTCTGTCAAGCATCTATTTACGTTATCTTGTGACTTAAATTCAATGATTTTAGCAGAAAATAAGATTACCGAACAAATTAAGCATGCTTATTTTCTAGCAAAGGAAAATAATTTTATTGATATTATTTTAAATAAACTTTTTATTGAAGCTATTTCAATATCAAAAAAAGTTCAAATAGCAACTTCCATTTTAAGTAATTCGTCATCAATTGCCTCACTTTCAATAAAACATTTAATTGACAAATATGGAGAATCTTTGAAAGATAAAAATATTTTAATTATAGGAACCGAAAAAACAGGTCTTATAATCTTAAATAATTTTAAAGAACACTCATTTAATAATATTTTTATAACTGATAAATCAGGAAAAAACTTTGATGAGTTAGATATGTCCAAATCAAAGTTTCATATAACTCCTTATAATGACAGATATTTGTCAATAGATGAATCTGATATAATAATAAGTTCAACATCCAGTCCAGATTATACCTTAACAAAAGATTTATTTGAAAAGAATATTAAAAATAATAAACCTCGTTTAATTATGGATTTATCAAATTCCAATGACATAGATAAATCTATAGCCAACTTTGATTCTGTAGAATATATGAATACTAAACAACTTGAAAAAATAGCAAAAAGTAAATGGAACATAGGTGAAATTGAATCAATTAAATCTGAAGTTATTGTTGATAAGCATGTATACGAATTTGGAAAATGGTACGAATTTCGAAATTTTTTACCAATGCTAAAAAATATACAGCATATAGCAAATGAGATAATAGATAAGAAAACAGAAGAATGTTATGCAAATTTCACTAAACTTTCAACAGATAATCAAGTACTTGTTAAAGATGGAATAAAACGTTCAGTTTATGAAATAATAAATACTTTTATAGAAAAAATAAAAACTTTAGAGGATACAGATAATGCAAAAGATTATTTTTCAAATTTAACTGAATTTTTTAAAGATTCTAAAATTTGAAAAAATAAAAAAATCATCATTAATATTAATGATGATTTTTTTTGCAAAGAAAAGTTTCATAGTTGTAGCATTTTATTATTTTTCTACTGCTTTAACTATTATTCTGTTAGGAGGATTTTTAACTCCAATAGGATCACATGTAATGAGAGTAATCTCCTTAATGGTTTTGTCCTTTGGCTGATTAAGAGGGCTTCCATCTGATCTTGGTACAATATAGCTATCATAAACTTCATATTCTACAGTACCATTTATTGATGTTATTTTTATCCCATCACCTTTTTTAACTTCATTTAATCTGTTAAAATTTCTGTTTTTAGTTACACTTCTGTGTGAAGCTAAAGCACAATTACCAATTTCATTTGGCATTACTGTACTAGTTTCATGTCCCACTATTTTTCCATCCAAAGCTTTAGTATCACTTCCTTCAGTTATTGGAAGTTTTAGATCTATACTATCGATATATATTATGCCAATAATACTTGCATTTCCTTCAAAATCTTTCTTTACAGGTGCTTGAGTTCCCAAAGCTAAATCATCAGGGTTTGACTCTTCTAAATCTTCAAGTTCTACACTTATTTCCTCATTTCCCTCATCAAGCATCCTTTCAAAATTTTTAATTTCTTGATCTCCTTTATAATCAGCGTACATTTCTTTAGCTTTTGGAAATAAAATAATTCCAAAACCTATTGATATTATTAAAAATGGAACTGTCATCTTTGCTGTTAAAACTCCTTTTATAATTTCAACAATTCTACTTTCTTTAGTTTCTCCAATTTTCATTTATAACATCCCTCATCATAATTTAAATCAAATATCATCAATATATATTCGAATTTTACAATATAAGCCTATAATTTATATGCATAATTATATCATACAAAAAATAATCTAAAAAATAATCTGTCATTCTTGGGTATTAAATCATATATTTTAGTAATTCTTATAGTAGGAAAAATGAGATATTATTTTTTTTAACTTGCCTTGATTTTTTCTTATTAAACATTATATATTATCAAAATATTTAATTCAATTTTTATCATATTTTTAACAAAATATTTTCTAGCAAAATATTAGTTTTGCTATATT
>JBDMZA010000703.1:0-5650 GCA_039770155.1 Clostridiales bacterium | reverse complement strand
TGTCTTTAATTCCTTTATTATCAAAGGCTTAAGTTGCATGTGTAAAAATATTCTGCCAATTTTGGTCAGGATTTAATTGCCTAGGAACTTTTCTATAATTATTGGCTTTATTATTTTAGTCCCATCGTCGTTTATAATTTAAAAACTTATTTTAAATTTTGAACTCATATCATTCAGTCTCCTTTGCTGAAATTATGTTTACAATATTATACTTTTATTAAACTATAATGTAAAGCGGCAAATTAACAAATAATGGTACAAACATTTACACAGGTTGAAATTTTTTATGATAAATTATATTTATTAACCCTATTAATTATAATATATTCTGTTAAAATTGTCAATATTTGCTATACGTAAAAAGTAAGAAATTAGTAAGAATTATTTAATAGAAAATAAATTTATTATAATTATAATTATTAAAGAGTAAGACAGTTTAAAAATATATACTTTGCTTGGTTATAAATTTAGTTGTTGGAATTGATAATTTGAAAAAAATAAAATGGGTGTATTTTTAATTGGATTGATATCAGTTTTAACAACAGCTGTATTGGTATTTGGATTTACATTTATGTATAGTATTGTCTCAATAAAAAGTACTATAGCATTGTGGGGATATGACCAGTCAGATATTTCAATGAGAATAGATGATGAAAATAAAATTCCAGCAGAAAAGTTTAAAGATGGAGTATTAATGGATTCAAGGGTAAAAAATTATAGTGTTTTTGGTGATATAAATGGAATAATTCCAGTAAATAATACTAATAAAGATGAAGAAGGCGAAAGTTCATTAAATATTGTAATTAACTCCTAGAATATTAATAGTTGAATAAATATAAAACTTTATGAGAAAAAATGTATAAAACATTAAAAAAAGAAACATATTTTTGAGTATTTATTATAACTATAATTTCTTTTTGCAATACACAAATGATAATTTTAAGCTCATTACATTGATTTTGTGCATCTTATTGGACTTGATCATAATAAAATTTGTTAATCTTTCATATGACAAGAAAATTTTAAATTATATTGTCTTTAAAAAAAACAAAAGCTATTCGTTACTTTTTAGAAAATAAAAATATCATAGAAATTTCTAAGAGTCTGTTTAGAATCTTCTTTGAGTTGTAATAATTTATCATATAATTTGGATATTCAAATGAATTTATAGTATTTTAATTTCAATTTTTATTCCACGGTTTTGTTTTTTCTTTATTCAAAACTATAATTTACCATTATATTTCGAGATTCCAAACAGGCTCTAAGTACCTTTATAAAGCCCGTGAAAAAGCTTGTTTATGTAAAGAAAAAGTTAATATTAATGAATTTAACATTTTATTAAAAAGTTGATCAGTTTATTTTTTTATTATGACTAAGATAGTAAAGAATTAATTATATGTGATTTGAAATATGCTATTATTTGAAACATAGTTTAGGAATATAACTTAAATTATGTTTTTGTTTTATGTGCATTTTTTATTATACATTATTTAGATATACCAATTTATGATAGGATAATAAAGAAATTAATAGACAAAGTATATTATTTAATATGGTAGAATAACTATATAGGTTTAATAATAGGATGGGAGTTTTTATTTTGAAAGAATTTAATGTTACAGGATTATGTGTATCAGAGAAGCACTATATGGTTGCTGTTGATAAAAAAATAGATGAAATAAAAAAAATGGTTGAAAAAGGTTCATATTTTACTATAAACAGACCTAGACAATATGGGAAGACAACAACATTATATCTTTTATCAAAGAGACTTATTAAAGAAGGCTATATAGTTATAGATAGTAGCTTTGAAGGTATGAATGATTTGTTTAATTCAAGTGAAGAATTTTGTAAATCAATTTTTGAACTTTTTGCAGATAATATTGAAATGGTTCAACCTAACTTAGCTAATATACTTCGGGAAAAACAAAAAGAGATAAATAATTATAGATCATTATCTTATACAATAAAAAATTTATTAATTAGTTTGAAAAAGAAAGTGATTCTCTTGATAGATGAAGTTGATAAATGTAGCGATAGTAAGGTTTTTTTAGAATTTTTAAGTTTGCTTAGAAATAAATATTTAGCTTCAGTAGCAGGTAAAGATATTACTTTTCATAGTGTTATTTTAGCGGGAGTCCATGATATAAAAAATTTAAAAATATCTATAAGGAATGAGTCAGATCATAGGCTCAATAGTCCTTGGAATATAGCAGAAGATTTTTTAATTGATATGAGTTTTTCATCAGATGATATAAGTAGTATGTTAATTGATTATTGCAAGGAGAAAAATATTGATTTTAATATAGATGTAATTTCAAATGAGATTTTTAAATACACTAATGGATACCCGTATTTAGTTAGTAGTATATGTAAGTTTATAGATGAGCGACTAAATAAAAATTGGAGTATACTTGGAGTATTAAATGCTGTTAAAATTTTAATAAATGAAAAGAGTACATTATTTGATGATGTGATAAAAAATATAAAAAATGATACAGATATTAAAGATATAGTGCATAGTATTTTAGTTAAAGGTTATAATTATAATTATAATTTTTATGCTTATGAAACTGGAATAATTTATGGTTTATTTATAAATAATCATGGAAAGTTAATTATTAGTAACAAAATATATGAAGAATTACTATATAATTATTTACTTGAGGAAACAGAAGTAAAGAAAAAATCTGAAAAGCTTTCACAAGAAAGTATTAATCAATTTATTAATGGTAATGAATTAAATATGGAACGAATTATGCTAAAATTTAAAGAATTTATGTATGAAGAGTATAGGGAAGAAGATGAAAAATTTTATGAAACAAATGGAAGGATGATATTTCTTTCGTTCTTGAAGCCAATTTTAAATGGTAAAGGGTTTAGATTTATAGAACCTGTAACACGTTTAAATAAAAGAATGGATTTAATATTAACATATGATAAATATCAGTATGTTGTTGAAATGAAAATTTGGAATGGTAAAATCTATGAAGAGAAAGGAATTAATCAATTGATTGATTATCTTGATATACATAGACAGAAAATTGGTTATTTGATAATTTTTAATTTCAATAAAAAGAAAAAAACTTCTGCGAATTGGTTAGAGATAAATGGTAAAAGAATTTTTGAAATAATAGTTTAGATTGTTGATTTTTGACTAGAAACTTCTGATTAATAAACTTTAAAGCAGTGCTATGTAAGTAGTATTTTATACTTATGTTGGTTCAATACCTATTTATTTGCATTGAAAAAATGTATAATTTTATGAATAGGTTAGTAAATTAATGAATAAAAAAGATAATAGAAGGAAGTTATCAATCATGAAATTAATATACATATTATTAATTAGCTTGTTGGGAAAATGAATTAGAAGGTCCAAAATGGTAGTATACAGCATGGTATAATGACATTGAAGAAACTAAAAGAGTTATTGAAATCTATGATCATTATAAAATTATAGTTAATGGTATTATAATTGGATGTTTTTTTATCAGAGATGTTCCAAAGGATAAAAAAGTATTAGAAGATTTTTGTATTGATCCTGACTTTCAAGGTAAAGGTTATGGATATAGATCATTAATAGAAATGGAAAAAATTATATACATATTTTAATAAGTGAAAATGAATATAATGAATTTTCAACTCAAAGCTTAATTGACAAACTATATTCTGGTAGTGCAAAGAATCTAATTGAATCATTATTAGGTAGTAAAAAACTAAATAAATCAGATATTGAAGAATTAAAAGATATGTTTAATATCGAAGATGTTTGATGATAAGTTGATAAATTATATAAAATATTAGTTTACTAATTATTTGTTTTTATCTAATTCTATAGATGTTAATTCAAATCAAAAAAGATATAAATAGTTTTTTTATTACTTATTATATAAACTATTTAATAGCAATGCAGCTTCATATGTTTTTTTTATTGCAACTTCATCTTCTTTGGATGGAATATTATTAGTATTAAGAGAATATATTATTGTTGAACATGGCTGTTGAACATTCATATGATTCATAATTGTCAAAGCATTATTTGTTGGTATTTTTTCTTGTTTTTTTTAGTTTCTCCACGAAAATGTTTTCCTGCATAAAGTGTTTGAATTCTGCTGCAGATGTCAAGTAATGGTCCACTTAATGATGAAAACCATATTGGAGAGGCAAGAACTACATTATTACATTCATCTAAATATTTATATATTTCTTGCATTTCATCATTTATACTACAACCAGGACTTTTCCAGCAAAACCTACAATCATTACAAGGGGCTATATCATTATAATATGAAAGAATTTTAATATCTCCAATTAATTTTTTTGTAAATTCGTTTATTAATACCTCTGTATCACCATTTTTTTTTAGGTGAACCATTTATTATTAATGTTCTAATTTTTATTCATTCCTTTCATTATTATGCTAATAAAAATAGTATACTATAAAATTTATATGGAAAAAAGATGTATCACCAAAGAGTCAGAAAAACATTTAAACCACTAGAAATTGTCAATCTAAAATGTGAACTTATTTTTAGTCTGATCTTTATTGATAGAATTATAAAAGAAATTATTTTTTTGTGATTTCTTTTATTTCATCCAAATACATTGTTTCATTTTGAATACTGATTTTTTTTCTAAATTGCTGTGGTGATCTCCCTTTATTTTTTTTAAAACATCTCCAAAATAATTACTATCCTTAAATTTACATAGAAATGCAATTTCTGTAATACTCAGACTAGTTTCAACTAAAAGTTTTGAAACTTTGTTTAATCTAATCTTTATGAGATACTCTTTAAAACCAAATCCAGTTGTATTTTTAAATTTTGTTTTTAATTATTCTTTAGGTGGTTTACCAAGGAAATAATTAAAATTCTCAGGAGGATTTCCATTTATTCTTCTCAACATTTCTATTTGTCCAGTGTGTTCTAATGCATCAGCTAAAGGACCATTTATTATATTCCAAACTTTCATACCTCTTATTCTATAATTATCGAGGTCTTCATTACTGCTATTTTCAAAAAGATTGCGTAATTGTTGCATAATTTTAAGAGTATCTTCCCGAATTTTTTTGTCATTTTCAGGTTTAGGCCAATTTTTTCCTTCAAATGAAATTGAAATCCAGTTAACCAAGTCTCGAATGTGACGAACAGTTTCTGAAATTGACCATCGTCCTTCTGCTGGAGAAAATTCATAGTCTTTTTTTCTTAGTCCATGTGTGGTCCAGTAAAAACGAAAACCAAGACCATCAATCATCCGTACTATTATATTGGATGCAGTAAATGATTTGGGATAACTCTCTATATTTCTAAAAAAATCCATTATAACTCCTTTCAAATTTCAAAATTATAGTTTTATTTAGCAATTGTATAAAATAAAGTTAAGATATCATCATTAGAGGTTTCTTTAATATTTGTAGCATTTTCAGTTTCAATTGTGCTAATAAGTACTCATAATATTAATTTTCATTTTAAGATGTTAATTTATTACTTGGTATAAGATAGATAGATTTTTATTAATATTATTTAATCCAGACCAAGTATCAAGTAATATTTTTAACCCAACTTTCCTTTAAAATGAGATCAAACTCAATAATAGCTTGAATCATCATTTTGTTTCGGGCACTACAATCTCTATACTCTAATAAAATAGC
>JBDMZA010000702.1:0-4543 GCA_039770155.1 Clostridiales bacterium | reverse complement strand
TTGTAGATGATGGTAGTGGTAATAAGTACAGTGATATTTTTGATAAAATAAAAAAAGAAGGATGTATAGTATTAAAGCATTTGGTGAATTTTGGCAAAGGAAATGCATTAAAAACAGGGATAAAATATATAACAGATATTGGAGAAAATGAGGGAATAATAACTGCAGATAGTGATGGACAACATTTGCCTGAAGATATAATAAAGATAGCTTCAGGAATAAAAAATAACAAGGATTGTGTAATTTTGGGTTCAAGACATTTTAAAGGTAAAATACCTATAAAAAGCCTCATTGGAAATACTATAACGAGAAAGATATTTTATTTTACAACAGGATATAAAATATTTGATACTCAAACAGGATTAAGAGGATTTTCAAAAGAAATGTTTAATTGGCTTATAGAAGTGGAAGGCAGTAGATTTGAATATGAAATGAATATCTTATTGGAAGCTGAAAAAAAGGGATATAAATTTTATGAAATCGAAATTGAAACTGTTTATCACAAAAAGCATTCTACACATTTTAGAGCTGTTGAAGATTCTATAAAGGTATATTTACCGATTTTTAAATTTAGCATTTCTTCTCTTATCTCATCAATTATTGATTACACATTACTTTTTTTGATAGAATATTTATCAAATAAACTCTTATTATCAGTTATTATTTCTAGACTTTTTAGTTCTTTATTTAATTATTCAGTTAATAGAATTTTTGTTTTTTCAAAAGGAGATTCAATAAAAAATTCATTGATTAAATACTTTGGATTAGTAATAATTGTATTAATACTAAATTATAATTTATTGTTAGTATATTTTGAAATATTAAATTTGCCTTTAGTAGTATCTAAAGTATTAACAGAACTCACCATATTTGTTTTTAGTTTTTGGGTTCAAAAGAGATTTGTTTTTAAAAATAGAAGAAAATTAAAAAATATATCAAAGTAGAATAAGTTTGTATTGACAATAATTAATTTTATGGTAAAATCGAAAGGGTATTCTAAAAAGAGTATTGGGGCGTAGCCAAGTTGGTAAGGCACAGGATTCTGACTCCTGTATTCGCTGGTTCGAGTCCAGCCGTCCTAGTTTTTGATGCAATTAAAGGATAACCAAAAAGTAGTGATTTAGTTTTGGTTATCCTTTAATTGTATCAAAAATTTTATGAAACGACTTTTTTCTTAAAATTTTGACGTTTTATATATCAGTCCAATTTTTTTTAATTTTAGGTGAAATATATTTACCCATTAAAGATATTTTTTTTAGTGTTTGTTTGTTTGGTACAAAAGTTTCAACATAACCACAATTGGTGCATATATAATATCTTAATCCTGCTTTTGACAAATTGCTTATTGGAATTCCATATTCAGACTTAGATACCTCAATGTAGTATATATCTGTAGCTTTACATTTGCAACATATTCCATATTTCACATTATCACAACCTTGGAAAATCTATTTTAATATCTATAAAGTTATTATAACATGTAAAATACCTGTTTTGGAATATATTGAAAAAGACTTTAAATTTTAATATATAATTAATTAAAATGTTATAATTAAAAGTTATATATAATCAAAAAAATAAACTCTAATTCTCGAGTATGAATTTGCACGATTTAAGCAAACTTTAGACGAAAAAGAATAAGAGTTTATTTTTTAGGTTCTCCTTAGTATTATTTATAGATTTAGTAATGTTTGATTTACAATAGATTCCAATAATTCTTGATTACCTGAAGAATTTTTAACATCATCTATTCCAAGAATATATTTTTCTAATTCTTTAAATCCTACTTTATTATTTATAATATCTAGACCAATACCATTTGTGTAGCTTTTATATCTTTCTGATATCATTTTATCAATAGTACCTTCCTCTATCAATTTGTAAGCTGCTTTTAATCCAATTGCAAATGTATCCATCCCAGCTATATGACCTAAGAACATATCTTTAGATTCAAATGAAGCTCTTCTAAGTTTAGCATCAAAGTTTAAACCACCCTTATCAAATCCACCTGCTTTTAGAACTTCATACATAGCAAAAGTTGAATCATATATATTTGTAGGAAATTGATCAGTATCCCAACCCAATAATAAATCTCCTTGATTTGCATCGATGCTTCCAAGTTTTCCATTAATTCTTGAAAGTCTTAATTCATGTTGGAAAGTATGATTTGCTAAAGTAGCATGATTTGCTTCAATATTCATTTTGAAATGGTTAGATAAACCATAATTTGATAGAAATCCTAAGACGGTTGCAGTATCAAAATCGTATTGATGTTTTGTGGGTTCTTTAGGTTTAGGTTCTATAAGTAATTGTCCATCAAAACTGATTTCCTTTTTATAATCAACAGCCATTTGTAAAAATCTGGCGTAATTATCTAATTCTAATTTAAGATCTGTATTTAAAAGAGTTTCATATCCCTCTCTACCACCCCAAAAAACATAATTTTCTCCACCTAATTCTTTTGTTACTTCCATTGCTTTTTTTACTTGTGAACATGCATAAGCGAAAACTTCAGCATTGGAAGATGTTGAAGCACCATGAACAAATCTCTTATTACTAAAGGCATTAGTTGTTCCCCATAAAAGTTTGACATCAGAATTTTTTAAGTATTCTTTTATAAGAGAAACAATAATATCTAAATTTTTATTAGTTTCCTTTAAGTTACTTCCTTCAGGAGCTATATCTCTATCATGAAAGCAAAAATATGGTGCTTGAATTTTTTCACAAAATTCAAAATTTGCTTCAACTTTTGTTTTTGCAAGATCCATAGGGTTAGATATGGTTTTCCAATCTCTATCAAAGGTACCATTACCAAAAGGGTCATTACCATCACCTTGGAAAGTATGCCAATAAGCAATAGCAAATTTTAAATGATCTTTCATCTTTTTATTTCCAACAAATTCTTCAGGATCATAGAATTTAAATGAAAAAGGATTTTTTGATTGTTTACCTTCAAATTTGATTTTAGAGATATTCTTAAAATATTTATTCATAATCAATATTGTTATGTAATATATTTACATAACTCTCCTTTCTAAGATAAGTATTTCAATAATTTGCTTTAACACTAAAATTATGTTCTATATAAAAAAACATACCAAAAAAATTAATCTTCATGAAAATCATAAATCAATTTTGAAATTTTTGCAATGACAGAACCTTCAGACTCAAGACTAATACCATTATTTGAGAATACACAAATAATATAGGGATTTTTAGTATATACAATTCCTACATCATGACAATTTAATTCATAAGAACCTATTTTATGAGCAATTTTTATATTTTCTGGAAGATATTTTGGTATTCTATCATTGAATATGGTATTTTGTAAATACTTGATTAGTTTACTACCATATTTTGGATTGGTAATAGAATAATCATATACAAGATTTAAGTAATGCCCCATATCTTTTGTGCAAGATGTATTTTTATTTAAATTAATTACTTTTCCACCAATAGATTTGTAGTAGTTTCTACAAGCTGTTGCACCTCCTAAAGCTCGAAAAAGCATATTTGTTGCAATATTATCACTAACAGTTATAGATAATTCAGAAAGTTCTTCTAATGTATAAGTCGAACCTACTTCATGGGTTTGGATAGTTCCAGTACCTGATTCATAATCAGAAGAAAGATATGTCATGCTAGAAGTTAAATCAATCTTTCCATCTTCATAATATTTATGCAACATATAATTTAGGGGAAGCTTAGTTGTGCTTGCAGCTGTAAATTCTAGAGAATCATTTATTCCAAAATTTTCTTTTGTAATAATATCCTCAAAATATACAGAATAGATACCTTCTTGATTAGATAAATATTCATTTATAGAAGATTTTAATTCAGTATAATTTTTTTTTATCTTTGTAATTTCAATTGATTTTGGCGTAACTGTTTTTAATTTATTATTATTACTAGTAAGTTTATTATTTTTTAGAGATTTATTGTTAAGAGTTTTTTTTTCAATATTTTCAAAACCTAGACTTATAAAAATATATACAAATAAAAATGTCATAAATAAAATAATTATAAATGGGAGTATGTGATTTTTAAAAAAAACTTTTATTTTTTTGTAGTATTTGACAACTATAATATCTTTTTTATTCAAAATAGACCACCCTATGTAAATTAACTAAAATAATTAATGATTTTAAATATGAAAAATTATTTTTAATTTAGGAGAACCTAAAAAATAATACAAAATTCTTCAAACCTGAAGTTCGCTTAAATCATGTGAATTCATATTTGAGAATTTGAGTTTATTTTTTTGCTATACCTTATCTAAATACATTTATATCTATATCTATATCTATAATATATTATTCTATATGTTTTTGTGAGTTATTGTCAATGTATATAATATGATCATATGATTAACCTAGAAAAATCTAAAAAATATTTATTTCCTAGATAATATTTTATATTCTCATCTTAGAATCACTAGTATTGATTAGCATAAATGAATACTAGTTCGAAAAAAATGACTGATATATGATAAAAAACACATGAAATGACAATGGTTATATAGATATATAAATGTAATTGA
>JBDMZA010000701.1:0-4615 GCA_039770155.1 Clostridiales bacterium | reverse complement strand
TTTTAGAATATCATTACATGAAAAAAAGATTATTTATAATACTTTTGTAAAATATTAACCAAGCGGTCTTTTTAAAGATTTTATATTAAAATTCACAAAGTTCATTTGATTCTATTTTTGATTCATCTGTATCATTAGTTACCATTTTTGCAAATTCTATAGGATCATTTATCATATCTAAAAATTCTTTAACAATTTTTTCATCAAATTGAGTACCAGCTCCTTTTCTTAGTTGATCTTTTGTTTCTTCTAAGTCAAGTTTTCCTCTATATCTTCTATTTGATATCATTGCATCATAGGCATCAACAATTGCTATAACTCTTGCTAGATAAGGAATTTTCTCAGCTTTTAATCCATATGGATAACCTGTCCCATCATATCTTTCGTGGTGATACATCACTAATGGAACAACATTTTGGAAAACTAAAATTGCTGACAAAATATGTGCTCCTCTTTTTGGATGCATTTTTATTTCATTAAATTCTTCAGCATTTAATTTTCCATTTTTAAGCAAAACATCATCACCAATACCTATTTTACCAATGTCGTGAAAAATGCCTCCAACTTTTAGTGTTTCCAAGTCTTCTTCAGATAAACCTAACCTTTTCCCAAAAAGCACTGCATTTTGAGAAACCCTATCCGAATGTCCTCTTGTATCTGAATCTTTTGCATCGACTGTCAATCTTAAAGCTTCAACAGTGTCAACATATCTTGTTTTTAATTCATTATAAGTTCTACCTAATTCTTTATTTTTTGAATTTATTATCATATGAAGTGTTGCATTACTTAATGCTGCAGCAGATTGAGCCGAATATATTTCTAATAGTTTTAAACTATTATTATCAGTTTTTCCTTCAACATATAGTATTCCTACAATATTACTGTGTTCATCTTTTAATGGCAAAACTATTTTCTTATCAGTTATTATAGTTCGTTCTTCAGCTCTTGCCTTTCCCAAATATTCTAATGCAACAGGATCCATTTCAAAAAATTGTTTGTTGGGCATTATTTTACAATCACCAAGTTCTCTATACAGTAATTGTGATTTATTATCCTCTTTCAATGTAATATTATCAATCAATATAAATGAATTCTTTATATTTACAAATGGAATTAATCCCTTTAAAATATTAGTCATTATCTTTTCAATAGGCATTAACTTATATATATTAGGTACTGTGTCTAATATATTTGATAAACCATCATTATACTTAATTATAGTACGTTTTTGTTTTATTGATTTTACAGCTGATTCTATTAATAATTCCAATTGTTCTAAATTATCAGTTTTTTCACAATATCCTTGAATATCAAGTCTTCTTATAGTTTCTATTGGTGGTACCATATCTTTAAAACCAGTTAATAATAAAATATATAATTCACTATTAAATACACGTATCCTTTCAACTACCTCATCACCATGTAATCCTTCCATCATAAAATCAAGTATCAAAATATCATAATTATTATTCTTTATTTTTTCTATAGCTTTGAAAGGATCTACTTCAGAATCAAGTTCATATACACTATTTTGTAAATATCCAATGATTGTATCAATTATAATTTGATCATCATCAACTATTAACAATTTAAAATCTTTTTTATTCATAGAGACTGATTTTCTCATGAAAATTCCCACCTTTATTTAATTTTATATAAAAAATATTAAGATATGTTTCATTAGATATATTATAATAAGATTTAAAACCAATATATAATATAATTATACAACTAAATGTGATAAATTACAATATTCATTATAATATTATTACACATTTGTATTTGATGATTTTTCATCATTATCATAATTCTTTTTATATTGTCCTAAAAAATATGATATTAAACTATTGCTACTAATTCTTTATCGGCTTTATTTTTAATATTCATAGGGATACTAATATAAAATGTTGTTCCTTTACCTGCACTTGAGTCAAACCACATTTTCCCATTTAATTTTGCAGTTACAGTAGTATAAGAAATATATAAACCAAGTCCTGTTCCATTTTTTCCCTTTGTAGTTATCATTTTATCAAAAATTTTATCTTGAATTTCTTTTTTCATTCCACCAGCTTTATCTGATATAGTAACAACCATATTATTATTTTCTTTGCCCAATTTAAATACGATTTTTCCTCCTGTTTCACCATATGCTTGAGCAGAATTTATAAGTAGGTTGTTAATCACCTGAATAACATCAGTTATATCACCTTCAATCTTTGTTTCGCCATCTACTTTCACCTCCTTTATCAATGAACATTTAAGTTTCTTTAACTCATAATTTAAGAGTATATCAATTCTTTTTATTAAGTCACTTACTAAAAATACTTTTTTCATTTCAATACTTGATTGTGTCATTTGATTTTTAACAGTAGAAATAACATCAGACATATAAGAGCATTGAGGTCGCATACCTGCAATTCTATCAAACATATCTTTTGCAATTTCATGATGATCTTCATTTGTTATATTTTTATCACCAATTGATTCATCGTACTCCTTAACAAGTTTTTTTAGAATATCCAATCCTCCTCCCATGGATAAAATTGGACCTTTTAGATTATGCGCTATTCCTCCAATTAAATGTCCCATAGAAATAAATTTTTCTAAATCTTTCATTCTTTGCTCATTTTTTAGTTCCTCAGTTATATCTTTAAACATTATTACTATACATGTTAATTTTATTACTGTTATGTCTATAGAAAAGTTTATATCAATATTTTTATCCTTTAAATTATATCTAAAAGCTATTTTGTTATTTGTTTTTAAAACTTCTTTTATTTTTTCTTCAAAAACAATTTTATCAAAAATTGATTTTTCCAAACATTCAAAAAAATTTTCTTTTCTTTTAAAATTTAATATTTGCATAAATGTTTCTTGAAATGGTTTATTATAATCAATTATGTTAAAAAACTTATCTATTACTACGTAGCTGTAGTCAATATTGTCTACTATTGTTTTAGTTGCTATGGGTGCAACATTTATAAAATCGAATTTAAAAATTGCAAAAAAGAAACAGACTGTTGTAAAGAAAAATACATCTGATGTTTTAAATGGTAATCTTATTAAATAAACATCAATAATATTTACAATAAACGGAATTAAACATCCAATAATTATGAGAATAGATTGTTTCGAAAAAAAACCTGAATTTTTTATTGTGAAATATGTCAATATTATAATGCTAGTTAAAATACATAAATATGAATATGGTACATAGATATAAGTTACATAAAAACCAGAATTCATTGCTTCATTTTCAAGAAAATCTAACATGGTATTTTTGTAAAATAAATTATGAAATTGATTTGTACTAATTATTATGACTGAAATTATGGGTATAATAAATAATAAGTAGTATTTTCTATTTAATCTTACTTCATTTTTTGCAAATACAATACTAAATAGTAACAAAGTTACAGTTGTAAAAAAAACAGGTGTATAACGTATACTTATATAAATATTACCTAAAAATTCAATTAAAACCTTTCTAAATAATATATCAATAGTATTTAGAAAACTCCATAGAATTAATGTAGTACTAAATGCTATAAAATAATTATGAATTTGTTGTCGGTTTTTTCTAGTTAAAACATAAAACACTAATATAAACAATGATATCAAGGAAAATATATTAAAATAAAGCATTTTCATTCTCCATTCTTTTATAACTCTGTATCTTTAGATTAAATTTATTCTCAAATAAAATTATATTCTATAAATATTTAACTTTTTTAAAATATTTTATCATTTTTTCTATGTGATTTTTATTGATATCTGACCAGATAAAACCCATTTTTTCTAAAATCAATATAGTCTTTTTTGATTCTATACAAAATCTATGCTTCTCACTCTCTAACAATTCAATAATACATTTTACAATATTCCCCAAATATTTATCGTCAACAGATTTATTTTTAAATATCAAACTCAGATAATTCACAAATTCTTCTTTTTCTAGTAAATCAATATTTAATAAATCAGCTAATTTTAGTATATTTACATAATTGTGATTAATTATATGATAATTTTCATTATCTAAGTTTATATTAAATAATAAAACAATTGCATTACTTACATAATCGATAAATGAAAAATCAAATTTTATTTCTATACTTGGAAGTGCTTCAATCTTTATAAATGATTTTATCGTATTAAAAAAATGATTGGTATTAATATTTTCTTGAAAAGTTCCTTTTTTAGAATCAAATATTAGATTACCAACTCTAAATATATTACACTTTAAACCTTTTTGACGAGCTTTATTTATTATTTCTTCAGCCTTTTGTTTTGTATTAACATAGTTATTTTCACTACTCAATTTGTAAATATTGTTATCTTCCGAAAATATCAGTTTTTTGTTTTTTTCACAATATTTATGACTAACACTTATTGTTGAAATATGATTAAAATTCTTTGCTTTAATATTTTGTGCAAATAATAATAAATTTTCTACTCCTTTCACATTTACTTTATAAAGTTCATTATAATCACCATAGTGTCTTACATCAGCAGCTGAATTGATTATACAATCTATATCAACTGATAATTTTTTATAAATACTTTCTTGTAATCCTAATAAATCAATAGAAATATCTCCTTTTAATAAAATTATTCT
>JBDMZA010000700.1:0-5909 GCA_039770155.1 Clostridiales bacterium | reverse complement strand
TAATATAGACATAATATAGTAGAATTTAAATGATGTTTAAATATAATACTTTGAGTGAGGAGCTGTTTGTATGCCTGTAAAGACTTGTGTAGCAGTTTTGTTTGGAGGACAATCCACAGAACATAAGATATCATGTGTTTCAGCTCAATATGTAATACAAAATATTGATAAGAATAAATATGATGTTGTAATGATAGGTATAACTACTAATGGAAATTGGTACAATTATAAAGGATCTGTAGAAAATATTTCTAGTGGAAAATGGGAAGAATTAGTTTTGGATGATATGGAAACAAATGATAAGTTTAATGAATTTGAGAATACTAATATTTTAAATAAAGTTATAATAAATGGATTAGATAAAAAAGTTGATGTGGTTTTCCCAGTTCTTCATGGAATAAATGGTGAAGACGGAACTATTCAAGGTTTTTTAGAATTAGCACAAATTCCTTATGTTGGATGTAATGTTATTAGTTCAGCAATGGGAATGGATAAATGTATATCAAAAATTATATTTGACAGCGTAGATATTCCACAAGCGAAGTTTACAATAGTGAATAGAAGTGAGTTGGAAGAAAATTATGAAAGTATTGAGAGAAAAATTGAGAATAAGTTTAGGTATCCTGTTTTTGTAAAACCATCAAATGCTGGCTCGTCAGTTGGTGTTACAAAAGTTCATAATAATAAAGAACTTCAAACAGCTTTAAAAACTGCAGCATCTTATGACAGAAAAGTTTTGGTAGAAGAATTTATAAAGGGTAAAGAAGTTGAATGTGCAGTACTGGGAAATAGTACACCAAAAGCCTCAGTGGTTGGGGAAATATTGGCTGCAAATGAATTTTATGATTTTGAAGCAAAGTATAATAATTCAGAATCAAAAACAATTATCCCTGCAAATATTTCAGATGAAAGTAAAGAAAGAATAAGAAATTTTTCTATAAAGGCGTATAAAGCTTTAGAGTGCTCAGGTCTTTCAAGAGTAGATTTTTTTCTTACAGATGATGAAGAAATAATTTTAAATGAGATTAATACATTGCCTGGTTTTACAAGTATAAGTATGTATGCTAAATTATGGGAAGCAACTGGAATAAATTACAAGGTATTAATTGAAAAATTAATAAACTTTGCGCTAGAAAGATTTGAGTATTGTAGAAGAAAATTATAATAAATGGGGGATAGAGATGGACAATAGACCTATAGGGATTTTTGATTCTGGATTAGGCGGATTGACAGTTCTTAGTGAGATTATTAAAAACTCACCAAATGAAAGTGTAGTTTATTTTGGTGATTGTGGTAGGACTCCTTATGGAAATAAGTCAAAAGATACAGTTATCAAATATGCATTTCAAGATATTAGATTTTTACTAAATCAGGATATAAAATCAATAGTAATTGCATGTAATACAGTAAGTGCATATAGTTTAAGTTATGTTAAAAAAGAATTTAATTCTATACATATTTTAGAGGTTATTGGACCTGGTTCTAAAGCAGCAGTAGAAGCGACAAAGAATAAAAAAATTGGTGTTATAGGTACAAATGCTACTATTTCAAGTGGAGTATATGAAAATGCTATTAGAGAATTAGATAATTCCACTGAAGTATATTCTAAGGCATGTCCACTATTTGTTCCTCTTGTTGAAGAAGGTTGGTGGAATAATGAAATTACTTATAGAACTGCTCAGGAATATTTATTGTCTTTAAAAGAAAAGGAAATTGATACATTAGTTCTCGGATGTACCCATTATCCATTGATAAAAGATACAATACAAAAAGTAGTTGGAGAGAATGTTAAACTTGTAAGTTCAGCAACTGAAATATCTAAGATGATCAATAAAATAATATTAGATGATAATTTGACAAGAGATGAAAAAATACAACCAGTTTACAGATATTATACTACTGATAGTGTTGAGAAGTTTGAAGAGTTAGGAAGTAAAATTTTAGGACATAGTATTTTTTCTGTTGAAAAAGTTGATATTGAGAAGTATTAAGGTATAATCAGAAATTTCACAAGACAATTTTTTTCTGAAAATATAGATAGTTTAACGAATTTTTAAAAAAAGTTGATTAGTTTATTTTTTGATTCTGCCTAAAAGTTTCAAGATAATGTGAATAACAAATTTTAGGAGGTATGTGCTGTGAATAAGAATGTTATAATTTCTGTCAAGGGAACTCGAACTACTAGTGAAAAAGATAGTAATGTGTTAGAACTTGTAACAGAGGGAACATATCATAAAAAAGGCCATTCCTACTATATTACATATAAGGAGAGTCAAGTAACAGGTATGGAAGGAACAACAACAACTTTAAAGGTGAAAAATGGTGTTGTAACTCTAATAAGATTTGGAAAAGTTAACTCTCACTTTGTTTTTGAACAAGGGCAAAAACATTTATCACATTATGATACATCAAATGGTACATTTACAGTAGGAGTTTTTGCAAATGCAGTAAATGTAAATGTAGATGAAAAAGGTGGAGAAATATGGGTGGATTATTCACTTGAGATTGACAATAGTAAATCTGGTGCCAATGATTTTTATATGAATATTAGAGAAATTGGAGAAGCAACTGTAGAAGCTAAAGAAGAATTTGATAATTAATGGATGTTGAAGAATTTGATATGTTACAGATTTAAAGAAAATTTATTACAATAAATGTAAACTCATATAAAGAAGCTCTCATTTTGAGCTTCTTTATTGTTTTTACTTTAATTTACCTATCTCTTAATACTAAAATTCCGATAAATATATTAAGGAGAATCTAAAAAATAATACCAATAAAAGTAAAGTAGATATTTGTTTGGAGGATGATTTAATGCTATTTAAATTAAAATTTATAATGATTTTTTTAATATTTGTTTTTATAAAAAGTAATTTAGTATATGGTGTTTCTATCAATGAAGAACCTATAAATATCTATAAGGGTTCAATTGATAATAGTTTTATTTATCAAAATATTGATTATTACGACATAAAAAATAGTGATATTTGGTCTAAAGAGGCTATATATCAGGCTGGAGCTCTTGGACTAATGAAAGGTTATGGAAATAGAATATTTTCAAGGAAAGATTATGTAACAAATGAACAGTTATTAGCTGTAATTTTAAGAATTGCAGGATTAGAAGAAGTAGCAAAAAAAAAATCAGATGAAATAATTTTGAAAAATAATATAAAAAACAAAGAACCTTTAAATTCGTGGGCAAGAGGATATTTACAGGTAGCTAATGATCAACAAATAATAACAGATAAACAATTGGAGGATTCATTAGTTGTAAATCAAAATACACTAAATCAAAATGACTTTTTAAAAGGTAAGCCGGCTACAAGAGAGGATTTAGCCTATTGGTTATCATTAGCTTTAAAGATAGTCCCTGTATATGATGAAAATAAAATTCTAAATAATTATAAAGATTGGAGAAATGCTGATTCAAATAAAATTCCTTATATAGAAGCTCTTTTACGTAAAAATATAATGAATGGAGATTCTAAGGGAAGTTTTTTACCAAAAGGATATGTTACAAGGGAACAATTGGCACAGGTTTGCGTAAATTTAGATGATGAATTTTTGAAAAGTTTAAAAATAAATAAAAACACAGGTACTATAGAAAAAATACAAAAAACTGATGATAAATCATCAGGAGAAAATGTATTAAAAACTACATTTTACATTAGAGATATAGATGGGAATTTAGATTTATTGGAAAGTTATAAAATCTTAAGTGAAAGTAATTTAAAAAATGAAATCACAGGAAACTCTATTGATAAAATAGAAGACTTTCCTGTGTACAATAATACTACTTTGACAAATAGTGATAGTCTTGTTAAAGGAGATCTAATATCTTATTATTATGATGAAAATAAAAAAATAAGATTTGTGAAAACAAAATTGAATAATTCTGCAATTAAGTATTATTTAGTAAGAATTAATGATATAAATGTAGAAAAAAATATTTTAGATATAAATAGAATAAAGGAATTAAATAGTTTAAATCTAAATATATTTTTAGATGGTAATATTAATGAACTTATAAATCAGAACAAAAACGCTATTTATACATACAGTAATGATGTAACTATAATAGATAATAGAAAAATTATTAGTGAAAATGATATTAAATTATATTCCTATGTAATTATAGAACTTAAAAATAATGAAATTATTAGAATTAATTCCTCTAATTTGCATGATATGAGTTTAGAAAGTAATGTCGTAAATGGTACAGTAGAGAACATAAATTTTGATCTTGGATATATTGATATATATGAATATAGTTATGATAATACTATAAGTTCTAAAACCTATAAATTTAATGAGCCTGATGAAATTGAAGTTTTTAAAGATGGTAATAAAAGTGATATTAAGAATATTGAAATTGGTGACTTGGTTTTTATGAAAATAGATAATGAAAAGTATATAAATGGTATAAGTGCTCTTAATAATGTTATTACGAAATATGGGATAATATTGAAAAATTTAAAAGAATCAATTTCAATAGAAGATGATAATGGTTTTATACAAACTTATAAAATAAATTCAGAATTAATAATATACTCAGAAGGAAAAGAAATTGAATTAAGTCAATTAAGGGATGGAGATCATATTAAGCTAAGCATACAAATAGCCAATAATTATTCAAAACTTAAAGAAATATCTGTGGAAAAATATGAAAATGAAATTCAAGACATATATAAAGGTTATATTTCTAGTGTTGATAAAAAAAATAATCAAATAGTTTTATACAATTTAAAAACATTTAAGTCAGGAAAATGGTTTTTTTCTGATGTAAAAGGATATACAAATTTTAAATTAGCAAAAGATGTTGAAATAATTAATTCAAATAAAAAAGTTAATATTGATGATATTAACAAAAATAACTTGGATGTGTACTTGATTGTTAAAAAAATTTATGGAAAATATCTAGTAAGTAAAATGGTATTAGATGAAAGTAACAGTGATGAAATAATAATTAAAGATAAAATCATTAATAAATCTGGTACTGAAATATCATTTGAAAATTCATATAAGACAATAAACATATTACAAAATTCTATAATAATTAAAAACAATAGAATAGTAAGTTCTGCAACTTTAAAAAGTAATGATAAGGTGAGTATAATCACTATGCAAAAAGATGATAAGTATATTGGCATGATTGTAAATATTCATAATGATTCAAATATTAATCTAGATATTTTTAGAGGAAAAATAATAAGCATTGATGAAGGAGAATCTTTTACAACAGAAAAATATTCAAAACTTGATCAAGAAAATAAAAAATGGAATTATTATAGTGAAAGCATGAACTTTAAATTTGATAATAATACGAAGTTTACTGATAAAAATGGTTTGATAAATCAAAGAGATTTTATTAATTATGGTTCAAACAGTTATAAAGATAGTATTGTTAATATTGTTAGAGAAGGAGACAAGACTTTGTTGGTAAGCATAGATGAATTTGCAAATAAAGTACATTCAGGAACTGTATATAATAAAAATATTGATCAAACAACAGCTTTAGAAACTGTTACTTTAAGAAATGTTGAAGAGTTTGACAATAGCTTATCAGACTGGAAAAATATAGATAAAGAGTATGTTGTAAATTTAAGTAAAACAACTATAGTTTTTAAAGAAGGTAAACTTATTGATTTTAATGACATAGAAAAGAATGATTTTATTGAAGTTTATTCTGAGGAACTAGTAACTGGAGTTAATGAAATAAATTCTATTTTTATTTTTGTAAAGAATTAGAACTCAAGATATATCCAAAAAAATAACAGGAGGACTTAATATGAAATATTTATACTTTGTTATTTATACATCTTTATTTACATTACTTATTTCAAATAATTTATACGCTATTGATGGGTACAGTGGTTTCGATGGGGGTATATCTTCAGGAGCTGTAGAGG
>JBDMZA010000699.1:0-5939 GCA_039770155.1 Clostridiales bacterium | reverse complement strand
GTTAGGCAGAATCAAAAAATAAACTAGTCAACTTTTTTTGAAAATTCGTTAAACCATCGATATTTTCAGAAAAAAATTGTCTTATGAAATTTTTGATCATGATGTAATATTCATTAATTTTACTGATTGTTCAAAGCTAAATTAAATAGTCCAAAAGACCTATATAAAAATTTCTGAACACATGTTAATCTAAAATTGTACTATTCATACTAATACAATTAATTCAGATAATTGCATCTTTTTAATCTATTTAGATAAAAATCTCTAGTTCTTTAAGTTTTGAAAAAAATTGTCATAATATGTATAATTTGAGAATATTAAAATTATTAGATGGGTGGTGAAATACTTGATAAGTATTGATCCAAAACTGAGTAAACCAATATTTTTACAAATAGTTGATGGCTTAAAAGAAAATATAATCAAAAATATATTATCACCAGGTGATAGAATACCATCAGTTCGAGAATTATCAATGCAATTAGAAATTAATCCAAATACAATAAGTAAATCCTATAAGGAACTTGAAAGGCAAAAAATTATTGAAACAATTCAAGGCAGAGGAACTTTTATATCAAAAAATTTAAAACCTATAAGAGATAAAGAAAAGTTTTTAGAAATTTGTGAATCTTTGAAAAAATTAATAATAGATTCAAAATACATTGGTGTCAATGAAATTGAATTTATAAAAGCTGTAAAAGATATATATAAGAGCTTTGGAGGTGAAATAATTTGATTAAAGTATCTGAATTAAAAAAAACTATTGGAAAAAAAATAATTTTAGATAACATAAATTTAAATGTAAAACACGGCAGTATTTGTGGTATAGTGGGAAGAAATGGTGCAGGCAAAACATCTTTTTTAAAGTGTTTAATGGGTTTATGGAATTTTGATTATGGAAAAATACACATGAAAAACATAGATGTCAAAACCAATAGTCAATTTAAAAAGTTTACTGTATTTATTCCTGATGAAATTAATATACCAAATAATTATAAAGTAAAGGATGCTGAAATATTTTACAAACATGCATTTGAAAACTTTGATACAGACTATTTTTATAAATTATTAAACTTATATGAAATATCAATTAATGAAAACATTGGCAATCTTTCTAAGGGAATAAAACTTAAATTATCAATTGCACTTAACATCTCTAGAAAACCAGATTTATTAATTCTAGATGAACCACTATCCAATCTTGACCCTGTTTCTAGAAAAGAATTGATTAATATACTGATATCATGTGCTTCTGATAAAAAAATGACTATACTAATTTCTACACATAATATATTAGATGTACAAAAGTTTTGTGATTCATTTGTAATTTTAGATGAGGGGAAAGTATTATATTCAGGTTCTTATGAATATTTAAAAAATAAAATTATTATGGCGAGGTGTGTGTTAAAGAGCGATATTCCTGATAAATTGAGTGAACTCAAAGGCATAATTGAATATAAAATCATGGGAAAATCTGTAACTATAGTTTTGGAAAATAATGATGGTAATTTAGATGCAATAAAAAAACTTAGTGGAGATTTTGAACTTATTAATCTTGATTTGGAAGAAATAATTGTTTATATGTTAGGAGGAAAAACACTTGAGAAACTTATTTAATAAAGGATTATTATACAAAGAATTTAAATCTATCAAATTACTTGGGATTTTAATGATTCTATCAATATTTATATTTAAAACATTTCAAGTGTTTAATTTGGTATATGATAGTGATGTTTTGAGTGAATTAACAGGTTCAAACTATTTTAATAAAAATCATTATTATATGTTAAACTTTTACTATATACTAGAATTTGACGGTTTTAGTTTTGATGATCATGGTAATAATATGGTAGTTTTTTTTATTGCAATGATTATTTTGACTATATTATTATCTTTTTCTCAAATGTATTTTGATAAAAAATCTCGAGGCATATCAATTTCCTTTATGATTCCTGTTGATAAGGGAACCATAATGTTAAATAAAATTATGGTAAGCATTTTTACTATTTTTATAGTTTTTTTTATAAATACCTTAATAATTATTTTTACTGTACTTTTAAATAGAGAAATACTATCTAATGTAATAATTATTGATATCTTAAAATGGTCGCTTAGGAATATAATGGCTTACAGTTTGATATATTTAGTTTTTATGTTCATTCAAGCACTTAGTATAAATATTATTGAAAGTGTAATAGTTGGATTTTTCGCTATAAATATTCCCTATATAGTTATTTTGATTATAAAATGGCTTCATGACAATTTTTTTATAAGCACTTCATTTCAGAGTACTTTAGAGACCTATTTCTATTTTTTATGGCCATTAAATTACATTGTTAATGATAAATCATATTTAGAATCATTTAATGGTTTAATAAATAGTCAGGTTTATCAAACTGATGTAGAACCTTTCTGGCTTCATAAAATATTACTAATGGGATTTTTTATAGTAATTGTACTATTATTAACATTATATTTTTATCATAAAAATAGTTTTGAAAATCATAAAAAAATTGTTTTTAAAGAAAATATTTTGTTACAGTTGGCGATGCTTTTTGTATCTGGTTTTGGTTTTATTGTACTGTTTTTGAGATTTGATAATGGTAAATTAGATAAATTTTATATGAATCCAATCCTATTAACAGCAGTTTTATTTGCTACAGTTATGTATATATTATCCAGTAAGTATATAGCGAAAAATATAAGTAAAAAATTAAAAAGGATTGATAAATAATGTATATAAGTAAAAATTTTAAATTAACTATAGTTGCTTTATGTGTCATTTTTATAATTACAGTTATCCTTGTATCAAATCAGTATAATTATGCTTTTTCATTGACTCAGTCGGAATTTGACACTAAAATTTTAAAAACATTTAATCAAAAAAATTTTTTTGAAAGATTATTAAACGAATATAAAGAAAAATACAATATAAAAGATAATGTACTAATTACCAATATTCAAATTATGCGTAATATATCAACAGCTGATAAAAGATGGTATCCATCCCTAATTGGCTATTGGGGGATTAATAAAAAAACACAAACAAGTGTTTACACAGATTTTAGACTTATCTCTGATGATCAGTTATCAGAGCAAAATTATATTTCAGAATTATCTCCAGTAAAAGTATTTGATAAAAAAATTTTTAATGACCCAGATAATTTTATTAACTTGGTTGATAAATATAAAGAAAACTACATAGATAAAAATAATGACAAAGTATTTTCTTCTGCAAATTTACTTTATTTTAGTAGTAATAATACAAATGATGATAAAATCAAAAAATTAATTGAAGATGATACAGCCTCATACATACGACCTAGAAAATTTAATAAATTGAATTATTTTAAATATGATAATGGAAAATTTCTCAAAATAAATAAAAACAGTATAAAAGCAAAGGATAGTCGCTATATAATAACCATAGCTTGTAGTATAAATATAGAAAATCAGAATGAGGACTTATCTGAATATAATTTTATAATTGCTAATGACATATAATGATTAAATTAGGCTATTAGTTTTTGTAAAAAATTCATTTAATTTGGAAAATAACAAATTATTAATTATTATTGACATTTATTAATTGCTATTGACATTTATAACAATTAAAATATACGATATTTTATATGGAAAGATGATATTTAGAAGGTAATTATACGAGAAATATAAAATTAGTAAGTTCAATTAAGTATTAATTCATTTGCAGAACTCAAACTTTAAAGGAGTGAGAAACAATGAATATAAAAAGATTAAAATTATTAATAATTACATTATTTGTTTGTACAGTATTATTATTTATTATTATGTTTTTTGAATATTTAGCACTAACAGACATTTGGCATGGAAATCAGCCTAATTTTGATCTTGAATGGTTAATAGTTCAAGTTAGTTTTTATATACGTATATTATTTTATATAGTTAATTTGGTTATTTTTATTTTATTATATAGAATTATTAAAAAGGATTAAGTGTAATTTATTATATTGGTTGTAATTGTTATTTTTATATGTACTTTCTCCGTATCCGTACAATATTATACTGTCTTTAAAATTGTGAAAAGTTAGGAGTTTAGAAAAATGGATTCAGAAAAAAATATTGTAGAATTAACAGATATATCACCCAGAAAAGCAGCGTTATTTTCAGGCTTAGGATTATTGGTGAATTATTAATTATGGTCTGGCTTTTATGGAAAGGTACCAGAAAGAATTTTTAAATCAGTACATTACTTTTCTGAAAATATCGATGATTTAACGAATTTTCAAAAAAAGTTGACTAGTTTATTTTTTGATTCTGCCTAATATAGGAGTTATTTATCTTTTTGTAATTTTATTATAATAATTTTCTATTTATGTTTGTACGAACATCGAGGTCATTGTATTATCTGGAAATACAGAAAATTTTTTCAGTATAGATGAAGAATATTTGAAAGTAGAATTTTTTGACAAATACAATAAAGGGAAAATATAGAAAAAAATGATTCTTGTAATATAAAAATTTATGATTTTTCTAATTAGAAATTTGTTTCTGTATACTTACAAAAATAACATGTTATTTTAAAAACCTCGCAGAAAATATTTTATCAAGATCTAATCATATTTGCTTATACGAGCAACAAATTTATAACAAGACCAAGAAATACAAGAATACAAAATCCATATCTCAGAGATGATGATTTTATAAAAGTAAAAATTAATAGTGAATTTTGGAGGAATAAAAATGAAAGCTTTAGTTATTGATAAATATATGCCTCATACTAATATTGCATTAAGTGAAATTGATAAACCTGAACCTAGAGATGATGAATTATTAGTGAGAATACATGCTTCTTCAATAAATTATATGAATTCAGCGCATGTTAGAGGTAAGCCTTTTGTAGTTCGCCTCTTCTTTGGGTTAATTAAACCAAAGAAGAATATTCCTGGAAGTGATATAGCAGGCAAAGTTATATCTAGCGGTAAAAATGTAACTCGATTTAAACCAGGAGATGAAGTATATGGAGATATATCGATTTGTGATTCTGGTGCTTATGCAGAGTACGCAGCTGTTCCTGAAAAACTATTGGCTTTAAAACCTGCTAACTTAACATTTGAAGAAGCGGCAGTTGTTCCACAATCAGCAGCTTTAGTTGCGCTACAGGCTCTTCGAAATAAAGGTAATATAAAAGCAGAGCAAGAGGTATTGATATGCGGAGCCTCAGGTGGTAATGGTAGTTTTGCTGTACAAATAGCTAAAGCATATGGGGCTACTGTTACAGCAGTTTGCAGTACTAGGAACATTGAAATGATGCGAAAGTTAGCTGTTGATCATGTGATTGATTATACTAAGGATGATTTTGTTAAAATTGGTAAAAAATATGGCTTGATAATTGCTACAGCAGGTTATCGTTCAATCTTTGATTATAAAAAGGTTTTAAAAACAAAGGGTATTTATGTATCAACTGGAGGAGCTATGAAACAATCTTTTCAAGCAATATGCTTAGGTTCTTTGTTATCAAAAAGGAGTGGTAAAAAGCTATGTAACTTATTAGGAAGAGAAAATCAAGAGGATTTGCTTTATATGAAAGATCTTATAGAAACTGGAAAAGTTAAACCATATATTGATAAAACATACCATATCACAGATATTCAAGATGCATTTACTTATTATGACAAAGGAAAAACAAGAGGAAAAGTTGCTATTACTATAGCATGATTTTCTAGTTTTACCAATGAATAATGTTTAACCTGAAAGCAATATTTGGCGTGTTTCAATAAAAGACTATTTTTCAAATCTGAAAAACTACAAAAAAACTCTCTATATCATCATTAAGCAAATGAGTAGTTAATAAATGTAAAAAATACTTGTAATATAAATGTTAGATTTAATTTGTGTCAACCTTAAAAACCTAAAATTTCAAAAAAACCAAGATGATCCTTATTGGTATATAACTCCAATGG
>JBDMZA010000698.1:0-5197 GCA_039770155.1 Clostridiales bacterium | reverse complement strand
CTATATTTTTTAATAAGGAGGTAAATATGGCAGAATTTAAAATTATGGCAATAAAGATTGATCATCGATCTAAAAATTCGTCAGAATTGCAAGATATTTTATCAAAAAATGGATGTAAAATAAAAGTACGATTAGGTCTTCATGAAACAGGAGATTCATGTTCTGAGGAAGGATTAATAATTCTTCAGTTAAATGGAGATGAGCAAGAACTACAAGCTTTTAAAGAAGAACTTTTAAAGATTTCTTCAGTAAAATTAAAAATGATGTCAATTTAATTTTTCTGAATCATAATTAAAATAATAGCATAAACTTAAAAAATAAAAAAATTTTAAAATTTAGTTTTTATTGCCTGAAATAATATTTTATATTTTGTTTAATTAGGGGAGGATTTTTCTAAGGGATATCCAGAAAATATTAAAATAAAAATAAATTCTGTATAATTATTTATTTAAATATAACCGATGATAAATATTGAAGGGTTAAGATTCAGTTCAAAAACTATTTATTTTCAATTATTAATCTATTATAAATATATTCTTAAATTGACATGAAATTATTTGTGTTATTCAAAAATGAGTATTTAGGCATTTTCAAGTTATTGAATTTGTTATATAATAGTTAATATAAGCATTTTCTCATAATCTGGACGGGATATTTTAGTAAATTAAAGAATATAATTATTTAGAAAATACTTATCAAATATGTTGCTTGGGGATTTATATTATTATACTAAAATAAACCCTTCTATGTGTTGATTTTACATTGGAATAAAATTCATAATACACAGGAGCTATAGGAGAGGAGAGTGGGGTACGGATGGTCGGAAACATCTTAGAAAACAACATGGTGACCATATCCGGAAAAGTGTCAACAGATTTGGAATTCAGTCACGAAGTTTATGGAGAAGGTTTTTACAATTTTTTATTGGAGGTTCCAAGACTCAGTGAATATTATGACATGATTCCAGTAACAGTATCTGAACGTTTAATTGCAGGATTAGACGTGGCAATTGGCGTTTATATTGAAATTGAAGGACAATTTAGGTCCTATAACAATTATAATGGTCCCGGAAATAAGTTAGTTTTAACTGTATTTGCAAGAGAAGTGAAAAGATTAGAGGATAAAAAATTTGGGAAAAACCCAAATCAAGTATATTTAAATGGTTTTATATGTAAAAAACCAATTTATCGTACAACTCCTTTTGGCAGAGAAATTGCTGATATTCTACTAGCAGTTAATAGAGCATATAATAAATCAGATTATATTCCTTGTATCTGTTGGGGTAGAAATGCAAGATATACTGAAGAGATGACAATAGGAGATAATATAAAGGTTTGGGGAAGAATTCAGAGTAGAAACTATCAAAAGAAATTGGAAAATGGAGATGTTTTAAATAAAACAGCATATGAAGTTTCAGTTACAAAACTAGATCTTGTAACAAAAGGTGAAGATGGTGAAGAAATTAGCAATGAAGAAGATACTAATAGTAATGAATTAGGATCAAAAAAAGACATAGAAGAAAAAACTTTAACTGATGTTGATAATAAAAGTGAAAGTGAAAATAATGAAAGTTGATAATAGTTAAATAAAATAATATTATATAAAAGACTATTTAATTTAAAAAACTTTTTTAAATTAAATTAAGTCTTTTATTTTTTTGAAATTTTATTTGTTTTCTTGAGAGGAGTTAGTATAGTAATATTATGTCTAAGGTTGCATCAGTCATTTTAAGTAAAACAGTTAGAAGTTTTGATAAAGTTTATTCTTATATAATACCAGAGTCTTTTTGGAATGAAATTTTTATTGGAGCTAGAGTTATAGTACCATTTGGTAAAAATAATCGAAGTTTGGAAGCATTTGTAATTGAAATAATTGATGATTTTCAAATTTCAAAGTTGAGTTATAAAGTAAAGGAAATCAAAAAAATATTAAAGGATGTTCCTTCAATAAATATTGATTTACTTAGACTATCATTATGGATGAAAAAAAGATACATCTGCACTTATTATGAAACAATAAAGTGTATGATTCCTCCTGGATCGGCTATTAATACTTATAAATATGTAAAATTGATAAACTATAGTATAAATGAAGTTTATGAAGATATGGAAAGAGAAGTAATTGATATATTAAAAGAATATAATGGGATATTAGAATATGATGAAGTTGAAAACAAGTCTAATCAAAAAAATGTGAAAGACACAATTGAAAAACTTATTAAGAGAAATATTATAATGATTGAAGAAGAATATTCTGCAAAAATCAAAGAGAAAAAACAAAAATTTGTTTTTTTAAAAGAAGATAAGGAAAAAGTATTTGAGGATATCGAAAATAATAAATTTAAAAGGATTCAACAAATAAAAGCATTAGAATTATTGATTGATGTGAATTATATTTTACAATCTGATTTGATAAAATATCTTGGAATATCTAAAAGTACTATTGATACACTTAAAAATAAAAATTATATTAATATTGAAAAACTTGAAGTTAAAAGGGACCCATTTAGGGAAAATGATGTTGAAAAAACAAATAATTTAATTTTAAATAATGATCAAAGAATTGTTTTCAAAGATGTGTCTGAAGATATAAAAAAGGATGTTTTTTGTGAAAGTATTATTCATGGAATTACAGGAAGTGGAAAAACAGAAGTTTATTTGCAAATCATACAAGAGGTAATTAGCCTAGATAAGTCTGCAATTGTATTGGTACCAGAAATATCTTTGACACCTCAAATGGTAAATCGATTTAGAAGTAGATTCGAAAATGAAGTTGCTGTATTGCATAGTGGATTATCATTAGGTGAAAGATATGATCAATGGAAAAGTATTAAGAAGGGAGAAATAAAGATAGTGATAGGAGCGAGGTCAGCTGTTTTTGCCCCAGTTGAAAATCTTGGTATTATAATAATTGATGAAGAGCATGAATCATCATATAAGTCTGATTCAAATCCTAGATATCATGTAAGAGAAATTGCAAGACAGAGATGTAAAATGTCAAAAGCTTATTTATTAATGGGATCGGCTACTCCTTCTATAGAATCTTATTATAGAGCAAATACTGGAAAAACAAAGCTTTTTCAATTAAAAAAAAGAGCAAATGAAATGGATTTGCCTAAAGTATTTCTGGCAGATATGAGAAGAGAACTTGAAATAGGTAATAGATCAATGTTTAGTGAGAAATTAGAATCTGAGATAAGAGAAAATATTAAAAGGAAAGAACAAACAATTCTTTTTGTAAATAGGAGAGGTCATTCATCATTTGTTCTATGTAGGGAATGTGGAGAAAAAATTGATTGTAAATATTGTAATATTACTATGACTTACCACTTAGATAATGATAGATTGATATGTCATTATTGTGGATATACTAAAAGAAGTCCTAAAACTTGTCCAAAGTGTAATAGTAAAAAAATAAAACAGTTTGGTACCGGTACACAAAAAGTTGTAGAGGTACTTAAAAATAAATTCCCTGATTCTAAAATAATAAGAATGGATTCTGATGTTACAAGTTATAAAAACTCTCACCAAAAAATTTTAGAAGAATTTATCGATTCAAAAATTGATATATTAGTTGGAACTCAAATGATTGCTAAAGGACATGATTTTCCTACTGTAACTTTAGTAGGGGTTCTATCAGCAGATGGTTTATTAGAAACAGGTGATTTTAGAGCAACGGAAAAAACATTTCAATTATTAACTCAAGTTTCTGGAAGGGCTGGAAGAGGTGATCTAAAAGGAAGATCTGTTATACAATCATATAATGTAGAAAATTACAGCATTCAAGCAGCTAAATTACACGACTATGAAAAATTTTATAATCAAGAAATATTATTAAGAGAAAAGTTAAATTATCCACCTTTTTTAGGTATAGTTATGGTTAATATGACAGGAATTGATGATAATAAAGTTTTAGAAATAATTTCATATATAAAAAATATAGTTTCTGAAAAAGCAAATGAGGGTAAAAATAATATAAGCGTGAATGGCCCGGTGAGGTCACCTATTTCAAAAATTAGAGATAGATTTCGATGGAGAATAATTATAAAATATGATAATTTAAACTACATTGTTTCATTATTATCATGCATAAATGATTGGTATTATAAAAAATTTAAAAAAACAGATATTAAGCTAAATATAGATATAAATCCATATAATATGCTATAATGTAAAAATGTTGACAATAGGTTAGGAGGAGTCAAGATGGCAATTAGGATTATTAAAACTGAAGAGGACGATATATTGAGAAAACAATCTAAAAAAGTTGATAAAATAAGTAAAAGAATAATAACTTTATTAGATGATATGAATGATACTTTGGAAAAAGCAAATGGATTGGGATTAGCTGCACCACAAGTTGGAATTTTAAAGAAAATTTTTGTAACAAGGTTAGATGATGAAATAACTGAATTTATAAACCCAGTGATCATGATAGAGAAAGGCGAACAATTAGAAGCTGAAGGCTGTTTAAGTATTCCAGGTGTGTTTGGAATAGTAAAAAGACCATTAGAGGTCAAAATTGAAGCTCAAAATAGGGATGGTGAAATATTTGTAATGGAAGCTAAAGAATTATTAGCTAGAGTTATATCACATGAAAATGATCATTTAAAGGGTATATTGTTTAAAGATAAAATAGAAAGATACATTAATGAGGAAGAATTTGAATAAATACTTCAAAGCAAAATAATGGAAATTCGAGAAATAAATCTATACTTTAAAATGATGAATCATATAGACTGAGTGTTTTACTTAGTTCTATTGCTAGTTAATGTGATCTAATATTAGTGATTTTCAGATGTTAAAAATGGGATATTTTTTAGGATTTCCTAAAAGGTAGGAGTGAAAATTTAATGAGAATAGTTTTTATGGGTACACCAACATTTGCTGTAAATAGTTTGGATAAATTAGTAAAAAAAGAATATGATGTTGCTTTAGTTGTTACACAACCCGATAAACCTAAAGGTAGGGGTAAAAAAATTATATTTTCCGATATTAAAAATTATGCTTTAAATAATAATTTAAATATATTTCAACCCAAAACTCTTAAGGATATTAGCGTTGTAGAGAAAATCAGAGAATTGAACCCAGATTTATTTGTTACAGCAGCTTATGGTAATATTTTGACAAAGGAAATTTTAGATATACCTAAATTTGGATGTATAAATGTTCATGCTTCTATTTTACCTAAATATAGG
>JBDMZA010000697.1:0-5350 GCA_039770155.1 Clostridiales bacterium | reverse complement strand
TATAATAAAGTTTTATAATTATGGTATAGAAAATATTCATATGGGTAAATAAAATAATTAAATATTTTTTCAGGAGGAGTATATAATGAATTCATTAAAAAAATTTAAAAATATTAATTTTAAATCAAAACAACAGCAAAAAAAAGAACGTTCAAGAAATTTAACTTTAGGTATTATCTTAGGAACAGCAATAGGTACAGCAGTTGGTGTATTTTCTCAAACTGATAAGGGAAAACAAGCTACAAAAGAAGTAGTTACAAAAGCAAAAGACATAAAGGACAAATCAAAAGTTGTTCTATTTGATTCAGTTGAAAAAATAAAAATAGCAAAAAATAAAATTGTTGAAAAAGTAAATAAAAATGATACAGAATCTTATGATGAAGAAAGCGAAGAAAATGTTAAGAATATACAATAATTGTTAGGATTTTTAAATAAGCAACATGGAGGTATATATGAACTCAACTATCACAATTGAACAACTGCTATTGTTCTTGCTTTTTACTTTTATAATTTTCATTGGAATTTATTTAGTTATTGCAATAATAAAGCTTTCAAAATTAATATCAAGACTCAATGATATAGTAAAATCGAATGAAGAATCTATAAATAAAACTATCAAAAATATAAGTGAAATAACTGAAAATGCAAATAATATTACCGGTACAGTAAATAACATCACTGGTGGTGTTGCTGGAAGTGTTGAAGACTTAACTTCTTCTGTTAAATCATCTTCTAAAACTATTATGGATTCTACAGGTATAATAACAAATTTAATACTCTCTATAGTGAAGATTATGAGAAAAAAAGTAATATAGAGAAAAATAAAAATACAATAATCTTATAAATGAATATTTTAAAAATAAATTATCGTTGTCGAATTATAAATCATAAATTTTAACAATTTTTAAAATGGTATAACACGATATTGTTTTTAGATTATCCTAATAATATAGATTATTGTATTTTTACTATACATTTAAAAATAGTATCTACTTCTTTTCCTCTGAAATTCACTAAGTCATAGGAATGCATACTCAAAAATTAGACTTTATATCAAAAATTTCATAATACAACTTTTTTATGTATACAATAATATTTTTAAACTGTACCAAAAGAGGATTTTTTACTAATTCATAGAATATAATTATTATACTTAAGATATCGGGGGATTAAATATGAAATTAAAAATGGGAGATATAGTTTCAATAAAGCATTATTCTGGATTTGAATTTTTTAATAGTATAATTTTAGATTCTGATAATGAAATCATAGTTATTAAAACAACAGAAAGTTTTTCTAATTTAAATATATTTGTAGATGATCCAATAGTTTTAGGTTTTTCTTACAAAAGAGATGTTTACATTTGTGAGTGTATTATACAAAAGATAAATGTAGCTAAAAGTTTATCAGAAATAAAAATAATTTCTGAAAAAAAAGTTACAGACAGCAGACTTCATGAAAGATTTCCTGTATCTTTATTTGCAGAAATAAATGATTCAGATAGTGGAAAATACAATACTATACTTATTAGAAACATTAGTGCAAGTGGTTTAATGGTAGTTTCTAAAGATAATTTCAATATCGATAGTATAATTGATTTATCAATATTTATAGAAAACAATATTATAAAAGTAATGGGATTAATTGTTAGAAAAAGCAAGAGAAGTTATTCATATGAATATGGAGTTAAACTTATTTTTAAGGATATTAGTTCAAAAACATTAATAGAGAAATATATAATCTATTTAAAAAAGGAACAGTATCAGGTTATATCAAACTTAAAGAATGGAATTATAAAATAGATTTCCTTCTTTAACAATTTTCTAAAAACTATACAATTTATTAATCAATATTTTTATTTATTTCTTCTTTATTTATTAACTGAAGAATTTCTTTATTGACCTTATTTGAGTAGTCATATATTTAAACATTTCATAAATTTTCATCTCAAATATAAGTAAACATAAATTAATGAAAATTAATATGATATTTCTCTCACCATCTATTCTTATATCAAAAAATGACATATCTCTAAATTTATTTGATTTTAAATTTATTTTTGTGTTGTCAATATTATCCTTTAATATACTCACAAAAGCATATACTATACCTGTTGTATAGGCATTATATGAAGATATATTGAAATCTATAAAAAATTTCTCTGGTTTTAAACTATTTAAAAATTTATTTATGTAGATTAAATATTTTCTTAATTTCATTATATTTTTAATAATATAATCTTCATTAAAAATTAAGTTTAAAAAATTTTCTAAATATTTGATTCTTTTTATCTCTATTTCTTTAAAATCAAAATCTTTCCCAAAAATTTTGATTTTAATAAAAAAATTACCATATAATTCGTTTTTTGATAATATTAATTTATCCTTTGGATATCCCTTATATCTAATTACTAAACTTGAAATTCCAAATAAAAATCTAATTAACATACACATCTTAGTAGTATTTGTTTTTATTATAGAAATCCTATATTGTATGTGCAATACAAATAGAATAACAGCTATTAGTAGAATTATTGCCAATAATAAATACATCGTTTTCTATCCTCTCTTTATTCTTCTTTTGTTATAAACAATCTCTAGGCAGAATCAAAAAATAAACTAGTCAACTTTTTTTGAAAATTTGTTAAAATCGATATTTTCAGAAAAAAATTGTCTTATGAAATTTTTGATTATGCCCTAAAACTACTTTATGATCTTTATATCGTATTGTATTAAAAATAAATTAACATAAATTTATAATATTTCATTTGTTTTTTTATTTTGTATGCAATATAAAATATATGTGAATAAATATATTTTATGTGGTATACAAATAATAAGAATTTGTTTATACTTAGTTTAATTAATTCTATTCACTTTATAAGGAGGATATTTATGAAATTGTGGAAATGCAGTGTATGTGGATTTGTTTACGAAGGTTCTGAGGCTCCTGATAGTTGTCCAAAATGTGGAGCAGCAAAAGAAAAGTTTTCTGAAATGACTTCAGAAGATACAAAAAAGATTTATTCATCTGATAGAACAAATGATATACACTCAGAAATTATTAGTTTATGTGGAAAAATAATAAAATTAAGTGAAGAAGGGATTAAAATTAATTTAGATCCCGGTTGTGTATCTGATTTTAGCAAAGCTAAAGATTCTGCATGGACAAGTAAACAAAGATCAAAAGCAGAATTATCAATACATATGAAAAAAGGTAAATGGTAATAATTTATCAAATTTAGAAAGCATTTTCTATATGTGTGATTTCATATTCGCTTTTATATTTTTTTCTTATTTCGATAATATCAAAGCGAATATTGGAATTATGCAATTTTTTATGCTTTATATAAATCATTGATACTTTTTTTATTTTATTAATTTTTTTGTAGTTTACAGCTTCAGATGGTTCTCCATATTTATTGCTATTTCTTAATTTCACTTCAATAAAACAATATGTATCATTATTTTTAGCAATTATGTCAATTTCACCAATTTTATTTATATAATAATTTATTTCTTCAATTAAGTAATCTTTGTCTATTAAAAAATCAACTGCAAGTTTTTCACCCAATTTGCCAATATCTCTATTATTCATTTTTTATTCTCCAAAATTTTTATCTACATTACCTATAAAAATTAAAATTTCTGCTACAATTTCATACAATTCAGGTGGAATTTCCTCACCAACTGATAGCATGTTCAAAGTTTTAGCTAAATTGGCATTTTCAACAATAGGAATTGCATTTTCCTTTGCTTTTTCAATAATTTTTTCTCCAATTTCGCCTTTTCCCAGCGCAACAATTTTTGGTGCTTTACCCTCAGTTGGATTATATTTTAGTGCTGCTGTTTCTTTAACTCTTTTTTTATTTTTTTCTTTATCTTTTTCCATAAATAAATCACCTATAACTTATAGTCTATTGATACTCTTTTATTTTTATCATTTTCTTCTTTTACAACTTTATCTACATTCAGCAAGTCAACATCTTCATCTCTTAATCTACATTTAAAATCTACTAATCTGTAGTTTTTTTCAATAAGTGCACTATAGAGTTCTTGATGACTATTCTTAATAAAACTTACAGCCTCTTTTTTATCTACCATCATATTAATTATAATATTTTTTTTGTCTACATTAATTATAGAATCTACTTGACCTATTTTTTCAGTATCTAAAGAAATTAACATAGAAACATTTTTTGGATCAATCTTTTTTTTATTTTTATCCTTCTTTAAAATATATAGCTCACCTGTAGTTTCATTTCCAAATAAATTTATTGGTATTTGAAGATAATAATTATTATTACTTAATTCACCTATAAATTTAATACTATTTTGAACCGTTTCAAGACTTTTCATTACTGTCTCTTTATTTGGTAACTCAATATTTTTCAATATTTCTTCTAGTTTATCGAGTTCTAAATATATATCATTATATAATTTATTAATTTCATCAGCACTTAAATTTGAAATTGGATTAATACATGATTTTTTTATAAAACCTAATATATTGTTATCTGTTTTTATTGTTTTATCTAAAACACTGTTATTCTCAACATTGCTCTTTATAATATCCAAATCAGAATTTATTCTGTCTTCACTAATTTTACTATTATGAGAAGCATTGTCTACTGTATTTCCTCTTTTAATAATTTTTTGATTAAAACTTTCACTAAGTTTATTATCTAAACCAACCTTAATAATTTTTGTAACATAATCTTTAATTTTTTCATCTAATTTATTAAATTCAAAATCAATATTTATATTTATACTATTTTTCTTAATTAATCCATCTTTGAAATCATCAAAAATATAGTTTACTTCTTTTTCTAATTTATTTACAACCATTCTACTTGTTTTATCAATTACTTCAGTTAAAATATACTCTTTTTTTAAAATTTTGTTATTTGAATTTTCAGTAATTTTATTATCAAAGTTATCCTCAACATTTTTTATACTATAATATTTTTCTTTATTGTCTAATTTATCTAACTTTAAATCTATACTTATACTTACATTATTTTTCTTTGATTCATTAGAAACATATTCTTTATTATTTGATTCAACAGAGACATCTTCTTTATTATCTGAAAATGACAATTTGTTTTTAAAATTATCTATACTATTATTTAATTCTTTTTCTGATTTATTTACAGTTAACTCATTTTTTTGATTGTTTACTTCATTAAAGCCATTTACTTCATTACTAGAGAATAATAACTTGTTTTTTGGATATAACTTATTAAATTCTTTTGAATTTTCATTAATTAATTCCAAATCTATATTAATAGAATAATTTTTGTTATTTGATGTATTATTTATTTTTGATTGAATTTTAACTTCTATTTTAT
>JBDMZA010000696.1:0-4778 GCA_039770155.1 Clostridiales bacterium | reverse complement strand
CCAAAAAATAAACTCTAATTCTCGAGTATGAATTCGCATGATTTAAGCGAACTTCAGATGAAAAGAATTTGGTATTATTTTTTAGGTTCTCCTAAGTGGTTCATTTTTTATTTTAAATCTAAACATTTTATCGGAATTTAGTAAGTTCAAGTTTAGAATTGTTTCTATTTGGTATTATTTTTTAGGTTCTCCTAAGACATAAGCAAAAATTTCATAAGACAATTTTTTTCTGAAAATATCGATGGTTTAACGAATTTTAAAAAAAAGTTGACTAGTTTATTTTTTGATTCTGCCTAACGAATAATTTTATTGATTAAAATAAAAAAAAATGATAAAATAATCATATGAACATATATTCATATGATTATTTTAAGGGAGGCTTTATGAATAAAACAAATAATGAAGTAGAAATATGTGATGTAAATGTTATACATAAAGAGAAAATTGAAAATGTTACAAAGAAATTAATAACTGAAGATCAATATCAGAATATGTCTGAATTATATAAAGTTTTTTCTGATAAAACACGGTTGAAAATTATAAGTATATTATTAAATCAAGAAATGTGTGTTTGTGATATTTCTTTTGTACTTAAGATGAATCAATCAGCTATTTCTCATCAACTAAAAGTTTTAAAACAAATGAGGTTGGTGAAATATAGAAGAAAAGGTAAGGTTGTATATTATTCGCTAAATGATAAGCATGTGAGTCAAATTTTTGAAATTGGCTTTGAACATATAAATGAATAGGAAAACCTAAAAAATAATGTCACATTTTTAAAATTTGGGAATTACTAAAATTATATGATTTATTATTTTAAAATGTAGAGTTATTTGGTGGCTCCTATTGGAGGAGTAATTATGAATAATAAAATAAAAAAAACATATAAAATAGATGGTTTAACTTGTGCTAACTGTTCGATTAAACTAGAAAGTAAATTAAACAATATTGATGGAATAGATGCAAAAATTAATTTTACAGCCCAAAAAGTAACTATGAATGTATCAAAAAAGATATCACAAAACAAAAGTGTTGAAATTCTAAGAAAATTGGCAGATGAAGTTGAACCAAATGTTAGTATAAAAGATTATGATGATAACACTAATCAATCAAGTAATAAAAAAATAATACTAATTGAAGTGATAAATATTTTTTTAAGCATTATATTAGTAATAATTGGGATGAATATACCAATAAAACATGGATTAATATTATTCATATTGGCATATATTATTTCTGGTAATAAAACTATTATTAAGGCTTATAAAAATTTAGGAAGAAGAGATTTTTTTGATGAAAATTTTTTAATGGTGGTAGCAACAGTAGGAGCATTTTTAATTGGTGAATTTACTGAAGCAGTTGCCGTTATGGTATTTTATAAAATAGGACAAATGTTAGAATCATTAGCAGTTAACAAATCTAGAAAATCTATAAAATCACTAATTAATATAAAACCTACTTATGCAAATATAATATATAATGGTGAATTAAAAAAAGTAAGTCCTGAAGTTATAGAAATTGGAGATAATATTATAATAAAGCCTGGGGAAAAAGTTCCAATAGATGGTATAATTATTAAAGGTAGATCAGAAATTGATTTATCTACAATAAAAGGTGAATCAATTCCTGTTGAAGTTAATAATGGAGACGAATTACTAAGTGGTTCTATCAATTTAACAGGTTTGTTGACTATTAAGGCGATGAAAAAATTCAGGGACTCAACAGTATCTAAGATATTGGAATTGGTTGAAAATTCAGAATTAAATAAAGCTAAAGTAGAATCATTTATAACAAAATTTGCAAGAATATATACGCCAACAGTTGTTTTATTAACAGTATTAGTTGCAATCATACCACCTATAATAACTGGCGAATATGATTTTGTTAATTGGATTCATAAAAGTTTGATATTTCTTGTTATATCATGTCCTTGTGCTTTGGTTATATCGGTTCCATTAGCTTATTTTGCAGGAGTTGGGATAGCCTCCCAAAATGGAATATTGATTAAGGGTGGTAATTACCTTGAGGCTCTTTCTAATATTGAAAATATTTTATTTGACAAAACTGGCACTTTAACATATGGAAAATTGAAAGTTGATAATATTGTTAATAATAAAGGTATAACAAAAGGAGAATTAATCAAATATGCTTTATATGCAGAATATTTTTCTAACCATCCCATAGCTAATGCTATAAAAGAAGAATGTGAAAACATTAAAATAGAGAAAACTACTGATTATAAGGAAATCAGTGGAATGGGAGTAGAAGTTAGGATTGGCAGTGAATATATAATAGCAGGCAATGATAAATTAATGGAAAAAAATAAAATTAATTATGAATCAAAAAATAATGATTATATAAATATACATATAGCAGTCAATAAAAAATATTTTGGAAATATAACTTTTTTAGATAAGTTAAAAGAAGATTCAATAATGACTATTAAAGATTTAAAAAAATTAAGAATAAGGAAAACAGCTATATTAACTGGAGATAAAAAAGATATTGCAAAAAAAATTGCTAATAAATTAAATATAGATGAGTTTTATCATGATTTACTTCCTCATAATAAATTAGAAATTTTAAAAAGAATAAAAGCGAATTCCAAAAATGGAAAAACAGTTTTTGTAGGTGATGGGATAAATGATACACCAGCTTTAACTTTAGCTGATGTTGGAATATCTATGGGAGGAATAGGATCAGAAGCAGCAATAGAATCATCTGATGTTGTTCTAATGACTGATGAACCTTCGAAAATTATAAATACAATTAAAATAGCTAAATTTACCAAACATATTGCAATACAAAATATATTATTTGCACTGCTTATAAAAATTATTATAATGATAATGGGAATATATGGTCTGGCAGATTTGTGGGAAGCAGTTTTTGCAGATGTCGGAGTAACACTAATTGTTGTATTTAATTCATTGAGAATTGTCAGTAAAAATTATAATTAAGATAAAAGAATCCGATATAAGGTCAATTGCTCTAATAATTGAAGAGAAGTATGGTTCTAAAAAATTAGCAGAAATGATAGGGATAACAACAGGGACTTCTAGAAATTAAAAGGACTTAAGTTTTATCAAAATAATATATGATTATAATTTGGGATAGGAGTTGTGTAGACGATAGCCCTATCCCATTTATTATCAAAGAATACGGTCGGTTATAGTTTTTAGATATTTTATAAATTCATCTTTTAAGTCGGGTCTATTTAAAGCAAACTCAATAGTTGCTTCTAAAAAACCATTTTTATCTCCTACATCATATCTTTTGCCAATATAATCATATGCATACATATCTCCTTTGGCGATAAGCTTTTGTAGAGAATCTGTTAATTGTATTTCACCATTTTTTCCAGGTGTAGCATTTTCTAAATAATTAAAAATTTCAGGTGAGATAATATATCTTCCTAAAATTGCTATGTTTGATGGAGCCTTTTCAATATCAGGTTTTTCTACAAGACTATCAACTTTATATAACCTGTCTTTTATTTGATTGCCTGAAATAATACCATATGAAGGTATTTTATCATCTGATACTTTTTGTACACCTATAACACTACCATTAGTTTCGTTATAAACATTTATTAATTGTTTTAAACAGGGAACTTCTGATTCAACAATGTCATCACCTAATAAAACAGCAAAAGGCTCATTACCAATAAATGATCTTGCACAATAAATTGCATGACCTAACCCCTTTGCCTCTTTTTGTCTTATATAGTGCAAATCAACAAGATTTGAAATATCATCAACAACAGATAACAGATCTAATTTATTTTTAGATCTTAATTCATATTCCAATTCAAATGATTTATCAAAATGATCTTCTATAGCTCTTTTATTACGCCCTGTAACGATTAGTATATCTTCTATCCCTGATTTGATAGCTTCTTCAACTATATATTGTATTGCAGGTTTATCTACAATAGGTAGCATTTCTTTTGGCAATGCTTTTGTAGCTGGCAAAAATCTTGTTCCAAGACCTGCAGCTGGTATTATGGCTTTTCGTATTTTCATAATTAATTTCTCCCTTCAATAATGAAACATTTAAAATAGTGTCAAATAAAACTATTTGCTTTTATTTACTATTTTAATACTTAGAGAATCTAAAAAATAATACCAAATTCTTTTTGTCTGAAGTCTGCTTAAATCACGTGAATTCATACTTGAGAATTTAAGTTTATTTTTTGGATATCCCTCAGGAGAACCTAAAAAATAATATCATTTTTTTCTTGATTTAGAATCAATATAATTATCTGATTCGATATTTAAATAATTAGAGATTATTTTTTTGATGTCCCTTAAATGTATTTAGGCAGAATCAAAAAATAAACTAGTCAACTTTTTTTGAAAATTCGTTAAACCATCCATATTTTCAGAAAAAAATTGTCTTATGAAATTTTTGATTATACCTTATAAATAGATACAAATAATTCTGTTTATTATATCAACAAAATTGTTTGTATCTATTTATATGCAATTAACTAAAATACAATGAAAACTAAAAAAAATTTGCATTAAAACCGCTAAATATATAATAATTGATTTATAATGGCAAGTTATTTTTTTTATGTCTCTAAGGAGAACCTAAAAAATAATACCAAATTCTTTTCGTCTGAAGTTCGCTTAAATCGTGCGAATCCATACTCGAGAATTGGAGTTTATTTTTTGGCTATCCCTAAGGAGAACCTAAAAAATAATATCAAATTCTTTTCATCTGAAGTTCGCTTAAAATAGTACAAATTCATATTCGAGAATTAGAGTTTATTT
>JBDMZA010000695.1:0-3717 GCA_039770155.1 Clostridiales bacterium | reverse complement strand
CAATTGTTATTTTAACCACTGGAATTAGTATTAATAAACAATTAAATATTGATTATAAAAAAGCAAGTCATTTTGGTGCGACTATTAGAACAAATGGTGGAAAGGATATTGTAAGGATACTTAAAAATAACAATTTTAGTATAGAAAAATATTCAAATGATTATATGCAATTTTCTTTATATATTTCAAATGAAAAATTTTTTGATAACAATAAATTTATGAGAAATCTTTTATCAGAATTATTTAATACTACAACAAATTTAGATGAAAAAATGAGTAGCGAAACTGTTAATATTAATATTATAAAAATTTCTGAGTATAATAAATTATTAGAATTAGAGGGAAAAGAACAAATTAGATGTTCAAATAATGAAATTATTATATACTCTCTTAATGACAACAATATTGATAAGTGTAAGGAAATATTAAGAAAGTACATAAGTAAAGAGGAAAAAATTAATATTTTAGATAAAAACTATTCAATACATAAAAATATAGCATCTGGTAGAATTATAACTAGTCCTGGACAGCTTTTTATATTTGCATTAATTGTTCCTGATGATGTTATAGAAGAACAAATAGCTACGGAAAGCATTTTAAATTTAAATTTTTTAAAAAATGGTAAAGAATTTCAGGAAAATTTTACAACAGAATTAACTAAAATACTAAATAAGAAAACAACAAATAAAAAAGATGCTGATATTACATTTTCAACATCTGAAATAGTTAAAAGCATAGCAATTGGTTATAAAGCAATTTTAACTTTTGTTGGTATATATTTAGGTTTAATATTTCTTATTACTAGTTCTGTTATTTTAGCATTACAACAATTATCAGAAATTGTTGAAAATAAGGAAAGATATTCTGTCTTAAATAAAATAGGAATAAGTCATAATATTATAAATAAAGTTCTCCTAAAACAAATAGCCATGTATTTTTTTATACCTTTTTTTATTGCTTTAATACATTCAATAGTAGGAATAAAGGTAATATATGATTCAGTTGTTAGAATAGGATTGGGAGCGTTATTTTGATCATATGTCATGGAGACGTGAGTTTGACCTTTACAACTCAAAGTTAGTGGACTATTTTTCTGATAGTTTTAGATGGCCAGAATGTTATTATTCAGAAATTAATGAAGATGAGATTCAACTATGGATGGAATTTGTTGAAGGAAATACTGGTTTAGACTTAAAGCTTGAAATGCTTGAAAAAACATCATATGAACTATACAACCAGCTATTTCTCTAAACATTTTTTTAACCTATAAATTTATTATTAATATGTTTTATATTTGTGCAATATTTTTTCCTTACATTAATTCTTTTTTATGATAATATATGTATTAGGAGCTTAAAAAAGCAAATTCCTACTTATGAATATGCTGTTAAGGCGAAATAAAATTTATTTAAGATAACTTTTTTATAAAAATATAGGTAGATATGAGAATTTTTATAAAAAAGTTGACTGGCTTATTTTCCTAATATGTTTGTAAAAATATAAAGCAAAAATTTTTTAATATTAAAAAGGGGGAGAAAAATGTTAAAAAAAGTTTTTTTATTTAGTATACTTTTACTTATCTTCATTTCAGTTAATGTTTTTGGGGAAACTAGTGACACGGAAAATATAATTAATGGAGATTTTACTGATGGAACTACAAATTGGTCCGAAGGTTTTTATTCACCAGGTGAAGGAAGTATCTCTGAAAGTAATGGAGAACTTCTCATTAGTATTACTGAAGGCGGTACAGAAACATGGAATATTCAGATAAATCAAGGGAGTATAAATTTATATAATGAAACAGAGTACACATTTTCCTTTGATGCAAGAAGCGTTTCTGCCAGAACAATAGAGGCTAATGTAGGAATGTCTGAAGAACCATATACTAGCTACTTTGCTTCTGGTCCCTTAAATTTATCAACAGATATGAAAACCTATTCATTTACATTCACAACTACAGCAGATGATTCAACAGCACGAGTTGAATTCAATTGTGGTCTTGATGTAAATGATGTATATATAGATAATGTAAGTTTAATTGGTGGATCTGCGCCAACTACTATAACTCCACTAACACCTGAAATCATAAATTTTCCAGACCAAAATCTAGAAGCTGCAGTGAGAGCAGAAATTAATATTGTAGATGAACCGATTTATAATACTGATGTATATACTCTTACCAGCCTTAATTTATCTAAGCAAGATATTGCTGATATTACGGGTTTAGAACATTTTACTGGGTTAACAAAATTAATGCTAGGCAATAACAGTGTAAATAATATTACCCCATTGGAAAATCTTACAAACTTAAGGGAACTTAATATTGGTGCCAACCATCTAAGCGATATAACTCCTCTTAAAAATCTAACAAATTTGACGAGTCTTAATCTTGTTGTTAATGATATAACTGATATAACTTCGCTTGAGAACCTTACAAATTTGACAAGCCTTTTGCTTGAATATAACGACTTTACAGATATTACATCATTGAATAAACTTACTAATGTGACATATCTTAAACTTAATGATAATGAAATTAGTAACATTAGACCATTGGAAAATCTTACTAATGTAACATATCTCGATCTCAGTAATAATGAAATAGCTGATGTTATTCCACTGGAAAACTGCACTAAATTGACATACCTTAACCTTTGTGGAAATCCAATAAGTGACATTACAGCTCTGGGAGAACTAATAGATTTAAAAACACTTGTCCTAAATACCAGGATACTCGAGAATGTTGAGCCGTTGGCAAATTGCACCAATTTGATATCTCTGAATCTTAACCTTAATTCAATAAGTGATATTACATCATTGGAAAATCTTAACAATCTGAAAACTCTTTTCCTTGTGGGCAATCCATTAAATGAACAAGCACAGGTAGTCATAGATAAATTATTATCAAAGGGAACGAGAGTTCTTTGGTCACCAATCGAAACCAGCAGCACAGAAACTCCTACGGATACTGCTAGTGTTGAACCTTCAATAACTCCATCATCTACAACAACAGTATCATCACCAACACTTTCACCAGAAGTGTCTAATGAGGCTGTTCAATACACTATTGATAATGATTGGGATGGAGCTGCTACAATAAGTGTTGCAATAAAAAATATTGGAGATTCTGAAATAAATGGTTGGACTTTATCTTGGACTTTCCCTGAAGACCAGCAAATTACAAATATGTGGGGAGGTTCATATACACAATCAGGACAATCTGTAATAGTTAAAAATGATATATGGAATGAAACTATACCAGTAAATGGTACAGTTAACTTTGGTTTCAATTTGAGTTATATTGGTTCAAATTCTGTTCCAGACAGTTTTACTTTAAATTAGGGTAAAATAAATATAAAAAGCTGCCTCAAAATAACAAATTTTTTGGTGGCTTTTTTACTGTTAAGCAAAAATCAAAATGTAAATTATATTTATTATTAGGATAAATATTTGTTGTGTATATGATAGATTAAAAATGGATTGTTTTTTGAAATAATATGATCGAAAAATGGTCCATTAGAAATTGGTGGTGAGAGAAAAAAAGTATTATCTAACAGTATTATCATCGCTAGCATCCAATTTTAGATGGGCATTTATCTATGATAACCAAAAGAAAGATGTTTTTTAGACTCACATGTAAGATTTTTTGAAATGGTAAAAGGTACATATATAGAAGTTGTATATGACAATTTTTTCACTCTCCAATCAACAGTTTTT
>JBDMZA010000694.1:0-11694 GCA_039770155.1 Clostridiales bacterium | reverse complement strand
ATTATTTATTGATAAATATTAGATATACTCATTAGCATAATATTATTAAAAGCAATTTAATCTATATTATGTCAATATAATATATTAATATAAACAAACCATTATGTTATAGTGTGTTAAGGGAGGGGAAATTATGAAAAAAAGAGTATATATTTCAATTTTAATTATAATATTTATTTCAGTTATAACAACATCAGTCATCTTTATGAGTTCAGATAAAATCAATGCTGCACCTTATGATGAAAGATTAACAGGTGTAAATTGGTTTGGATTTGAAACAGGTAATTTAGTTCCTCATGGATTATGGACAAGAGATTATAAATCTATGTTGACTCAGATAAGTGATCTTGGATTTAACTGCGTAAGATTGCCTTGGTGTAATACTGCATTGACTGGAACTCCTTTGGGAATTCAAATTAATGAATATGGTGTCGATCCTTATACAAATGAACTCGGACTAAATATGGATTTAGAAGGATTAAGTTCTATTGAAGTTATGGATAAAATTGTTATGGAAGCACAAAATCAAGGTTTATACATTATTTTGGATAATCATTCAAGAGAACCAGATGGATATATGAGTGAAACACTTTGGTATACAGATAACACGCCTGAAAGTAAATGGATAAGTGACTGGGAATCAATTGCAAATAGATATAAAGATTATTCAAATGTTGTGGGATATGATTTAAATAATGAACCCCATGGAAATATGGGTACAGGTATGAAACCGCCTGCAACATGGGGATATGATCAAGAAGGCTATACTAACACAGATTGGAAAAAAGCATCGGAAAAATGTGGAAAGGCACTAGTAAATATAAATCCAAATGCATTAATAATAATTGAAGGAACTGAAATGTATAAAGATTCAAATTATTGGTGGGGTGGAAATTTAAAGGGTGTTAAAGACTATCCGATAACAGATATTCCAAAAGAGAACTTAATGTATTCTCCTCATGAATATGGTCCTGAAGTGTATAATCAAAGTTGGTTTAGTGATTCTGATTTTCCTAATAATATGTATTCAATTTGGGATGATAATTTTTGGTTTATACACAAAGAAAATATAGCACCTATTTTAATTGGTGAATTTGGTATAACAAATGAAAATGCAGAAAATAAAGATTCAATATCGTATGAATGGCTAACTACATTTATGAAATATGTAGGTAATGATTGTTCATGGACATTTTGGTGTATTAATCCAAATTCTGGAGATACAGGAGGACTGCTAGAAGATGATTGGGTTACAATAAATCAAGCGAAATATGATATATTAAGTCCATATCTTGCAAATGGTTCTACTCCAACACCAGTTGAAACAACTACTGCTGAAATTACAAATTCTGAAACTTCTACAAATTCTATTGAACCTACACAAACACCTGAAGGTAATAATATAGAATGCTCAATTAATTATGATGTATTAAATGATTGGGGTAGTGGTGCTACTATTGAAATTACTATTACAAATAATGGAGAATCAGCAATTAATAATTGGATTCTCACATGGACAATAAATAACCAAGAAATTACAAATATATGGAATGCTAATTATGATATATCTGATAATACTATTTCAGTAACTGGAAAAGATTATGTATCAACAATAAATCCGGGAACTTCTGTTACATTTGGTTTGAATATTACATATTCAGAATCAAATGAAATACCTGATGATTTCGAAATAAATGGTGTTTTATGTAGTATTGAATAATATATTAAGGAGAACCTAAAAATAATACCAAATTCTTTTCGTCTGAAGTTCGCTTAAATCGTGCGAATTCATACTCGAGAATTAGAGTATATTTTTTGGATATCCATAAGGCATAATCAAAAATTTCATAAGACAACTTTTTTCTGAAAATGCCGATGCTTTAACAGATTTTTAAAAAAAGTTGACTAGTTTATTTTTTTTGATTATGCTTTATATCATATTGCTCTAATTACATCATGTATTATTTGAAAAGCAGTTTTTATATCCTCTTCAGATTGAGAATAGGTTATACGAATACATTCTTCAGAATGATTCCATTTTTTATCCAACCCAAAAAAGAAATATTTACCTGGAACTACCAAAACATTTTTTTCTTTTAATTTCTCATATAATTCTGAAGTGGTTATTGGTAAATTTTTAAACCATATCCATAAAAATAATGCTCCTTGACTTACATGAATTTTATAATCAATACTATCACCAAAAGTATCTTGAATTATTTTTATAGTTTTTCTCGATTTATTATAATAGTATGGTTTAATTATTTCTTCACTAATTCTTATTATATCTCCATTTTCTATTAATGGTTTTGTAATAAACTGACCAATAGTACTATTGGATAAATTCATTATTGCATTTGCTCTGGAAAGTGCTTTTATTATTTCTTTTCTTGCTACAAATATACCAGTTCTTACTGATGGAATTCCAAGTTTTGATAAACTCATACTATATACAATGTTTTCATTCCATATAGGTGTTGCTTTATCAAATATTATTGAAGGAAATGGAAGACCATAAGCATTGTCTATAAATAAAGGAATGTTGTTTTTAGTAGCAATATCAGATAGTATTGTTAATTCTTCATCTGAAATTACATTTCCTGTTGGATTTGTGGGTCTTGATACACAAATAGCAGAAATATCATTTGAAATATTTAATGAATCGAAGTCAATATTGTACTTGAAAAAATTGTCTTTAACTTCAACTATTTTAGGTATTGTACCTTGAAAAGAATTTTCTGAAACGAGTTGATCTGAATATCCTATATATTCTGGAACAATAGGTAATAAGATTTTCCTCTTTTGATTGTTTTTATATAAACCACTGAAAATATTTAAAAGTATAAAATATCCATTTTGACTTCCGTTTGAGATACCAATATTTTCTGCTGTGATATTCCAATTAAATTTTTTATTTAAAAGGTTGGCAAGAGACTCTAAGAATGAAATGTTTCCCTGGGGTGCATCATAATTTACAAACATTTTTTCAAAGTCATTTTCATTAGACATTATTTGGGATATTCTTTTTCTCCATATTTTATTTACTTCTTCTATATGTGATGGATTTCCACCACCGAGCATATATTTTTTATCTTTACCATTTAAAGCATTGCCAAGATCATCCATTAGTTCCATTATGCCAGATGATTTTGAAATTCTGTTACCGAATATTGAAAAATCCATGTTTTATACCTCATTTCTCAATTTATATGGAATATAGGTTAACTTAAAAAAATTAAAAAATAATATCATATTTTAAAATTTATTTTTTTAATGTTCCTTAAAAGTAATTTTTATTTATAAATTATATCATATTGGAGCGATTAGCTTCAAACAAGGATTTTTCATTTGATTATGCCTTATGTGATGATTTTAAAAAATTTACTAAAAAATAACTTTATTGAGAAGAATCATATAATGTTTATAGGGTTGTGATGATATAATTATGCTTTAGGCATAATCAAAAATTTCATAAGACAATTTTTTGATTCTGCCTTAAGCTATCTAAAAAATAAATCTACATTTTTAAATAATAAATCACACAGGTTTAGTGATTCTCAGATTTTGAAAATGTAATATTATTTTTAAAGTTCGCCTAAAGTGAAAAATTTGGAAAGGTTGTATATATGAATAATTATGAAATGATTGCAATAAAAGAATTAAATAAGTGGGAAAAAAAAGTTAGCAAGAATCCATCTTTAACAGATAATTTGTCAAAAGGTATACAAACAAAAATAAATTCTATAATTCCTGAAAAGTTTCATGAAATTGTAACAAGTACAATTAAAAATTTGGTTAAAGGTGTAATAACAGGTTCAGATTTTGTATCTGGAAAACCTAAAATAAATTTAAGTTTGAGAGAATGTGAGGATAAAATTCAAGAAAAAATGAAAACATATAGAAATACAGCTGCTGTAGAAGGTGCAGTCACAGGCGCAGGAGGAATATTTCTTGGTTTAGCTGATTTTCCTATTTTAATGAGTATTAAGTTTAAATTTTTATTTGATTGTGCTAATATTCATGGATTTGATACTTCGGATTATAAAGAGAGATTATATATTTTATATGTTTTTCAATTGACTTTTTCGAGTCAAAAGAAGATAAAAGAGACTTATAATATTATTAAGAATTGGGATAATTACGTTAAAACGCTGCCTGAAAATATTGAAGAATTTGATTGGAGAAGTTTTCAACAAGAATATAGGGATTATTTAGATTTGGCAAAACTTTTTCAATTATTACCTGTTGTAGGAGCTGTTGTAGGAGGGTATGTAAATTATAAATTATTAAAAAAACTTGGTGATACAGTTATTAATTCATACAGGATAAGAAAACTAAAAACTTATTAAAAAGAATTATACTATAGAAACATATGATTCTTACATGATTTTTATTTATTTTTTACTGTTTTATATTTGGAAAATAAATGATATATTTTAGTTTGATAGTTGTATTTCAACAATTGTTCTACTATCACATACATTAGTCTGTTTTGTATTTATTTTTAATTAACATAGTATTTAATATTCTAAAATGCCTGACTACTATTTACTGAGGAATATCAAAAAAATAAGCTCTAATTATTGTGTATGAGTTTGTATTATTTTTTTAGGTTTTCCTAAGGGATAGTAAAAAGATAAATCCATTTCTTGAGAATGAATCCCTGTGTTTTAAGGGGATTTCAGACGAAAAGAATTGGGGGTTTTTATATTAAAAATATTAAAATGAGAGGAGGAGTTACGTAAAGAGTACTAATGTATATAATAAATATAAAAATAGAGATAAAAATAGAGGTTAAGTATAAAAATTAATAATTTATGTAAAAAGTTATATACACATTTTGCGTAACAGGAAAAGATGAGAAAAAAAATTAAATTTATTTCAATTTTTTCTTTAGTTTTAAGTGTGTGTTTGGTTGTTCTATTTAGCAGAAATTTAATAAATGCTGCTCCAGAACAAGAGTATAGTTGGGATAATGTTGAGATTGTTGGCGGAGGTTATGTACCTGGAATTATTTATAATGAAGGGGAGAAAGATTTAATTTATGCTCGTACAGATATAGGAGGAGCCTACAGATGGAATCCATCAACAGAAAGATGGGTTTCAATGACAGATTGGATAGGTCCTGAAGAATGGGGATATTCAGGGATTTTGAGTCTTGCTACAGATGCTGTTGATCCTGACAGAGTTTATTTAGCAGCGGGAACTTATACAAATTCATGGGATCCCAATAATGGAGTGATTTTAAGATCATCAGATAGAGGGGAAACTTGGGAAAAAACAGAATTACCATTTAAATTAGGTGGAAATATGCCGGCTCGAAATATGGGAGAACGTTTAGTTATTGATCCTAATGATAATAGTATTTTGTATTTAGCTACTCCAAGTGGAAATGGTTTATGGAAAAGCACAAATTATGGCGAAACTTGGAATGAGGTTACCAGTTTTCCTAATGTAGGAAATTTTGTTTTAGATTCATCATATGAATATACTGCTGACAATGTTGGTGTGGTTTGGGTAACATTTGATTCATCAACTAGCACAGCAGGTAATCCATGTAAAACTATTTATGTTGGAGTTGCTGATGTTGAAAACAGCATATATAGGAGTACTGATGGAGGTTCAAGTTGGAGTAGAGTTGAAGGACAACCTACAGGATACTTACCTCATCATGGAATATTAGGTTCAAACGGAATCTTATATATATCATATAGTGATAGTTGTGGACCTTATGATGGAGAAAAAGGCGATGTGTGGAAATTGGACACATCAACAGATATTTGGACAAATATAAGTCCTATTCCATCAAGTAGTGATGATAATTACTTTGGATATGGAGGATTGGCAGTTGATAAGCAAAATCCAAATGTATTACTCACTTCGACATTAAATTCTTGGTGGCCTGATGCAAATATATATCGTAGTACTGATGCTGGCACAACTTGGAATCCTATATGGGAGTGGGGAAGTTATCCTGAAAGAATTTTACATTATAATCATGATATCTCAGATTCACCATGGCTTACCTGGGGTGAACAGGTTAGTATGCCTGAAGTGAGACCTAAATTAGGTTGGATGATTGGTGATATAGATATAGATCCATTTAATTCTGATAGAATGATGTATGGTACAGGAGCAACAATTTTTGGAACAAATAATCTTGAGAATTGGGATAGTGGAGAGAATATCGATATTTCAGTTATGTGTGAAGGCTTAGAGGAGACAGCAGTACTTGATTTAGTAAGTCCACCTTCAGGTGCTCATTTAATAAGTGCATTAGCTGATATTACTGGGTTTAGGCATGATAGTTTAACAAAAGTACCAGACTTAATGATGACTAATCCTAATATATCAAGTTCGAGCATTGATTATGCAGAAAAATCAACAGACTTTATGGTTAGAGTAGGAAATAAAGGAGATAGTGATGTGATACCTGTGGGATTTTCATATGATGGTGGAACAAGTTGGTTCCAACCAAGTTCTGTACCTACAAATTCAGAGGGTGGTACTGTTGCAGCAGCTTGTGATGCAAGTAGGGTTGTTTGGAGTCCAAAAGGTGGAGGAGTTAATGTTACAACAGATAATGGTAATTCGTGGACTCAATCTAAAGGAATACCCGAAGAAGCTTGGGTTGAATCTGATAGAGAGAACCCAAATAAATTCTATGGATTATCAGAGGGGAATTTTTATATAAGTACAGATGGCGGATTGAATTTTACACAATCGGCAAGCGGATTAGGAACTGGCAAATTTAAAGCTGTTCCTGGAAAAGAAGGAGATATATGGATTGCTAGTGATGAAGGTATTTATCATTCTACAGACAGTGGTTCAAGTTTTTCTAAGTTGTCAAATGCAGATTCAGCAGAGTGCATAGGTTTTGGAATGGCGGCACCTGGAAGCGATTATATGGCAATATATATTAATGGTATTGTTGATGGAAAGGATGCTATTTACAGATCAGATGATGTCGGAGCTTCATGGATTAGAATTAATGATGATCAACATCAATATGCATGGACTGGATCTGCTATAACAGGTGATCCAAGAATTTATGGACGTGTATACGTTGGTACAAATGGAAGAGGTATTATATATGGTGAACCTGAAGGCAATGTTCCAACAACTTCTCCTGTGACTTCTACACCAACTACTGATGAACCAACAACATCAACAACAACACCAACAACACCAACAACACCAACAACACCAACAACATCAACTACAACTACACAAACACCTGTTACAGACGATTTTGAATTTGATTACTCTATGAATGATTGGGGAAGTGGAGCAACAGTAAATATTACAATAACTAATAATTCAGATACTGCAAAAGAAGGCTGGAATATAAGTTGGGTTTTTTCAGGAAATCAAGAGATTGCTAATATGTGGGGCGGAACCTATACCCAAGATGGAGTAAATGTAACTGTAACTAGTGAGTCATGGAATTCGATTATTCCGTCGGGAGGTAGTGCAACATTTGGATTTAATTTAACTTACAGTGGTACAAATGATGTACCAGATAAATTTGAAATTAATTAATATTATAATTAGTTCAAGTTGACATTTTTTCTGTAGTATAAGGCATAATTAAATTGTTATAAAAAATGACTACCTCAAAAAAAGTTTTTGAGGTAGTTTTTTGATATTATTTTTGAAATCTGAGAATTACTAATATTAGGTTGAATTTGCTCAATTTGATTTATTGTTTAAGGCATAATCAAAAACTTCATAAGACAATTTTTTTCTGAAAATATCGATGGTTTAACGAATTTTCGAAAAAAGTTGACAGGTTTATTTTTTGGTTCTGCCTCAAAATATCCATTAATAATAAATATTAGTGATATAATAAAATAAAGATAACTAAAAAATAACACCGAATTCTTTTTGCCTGAAGTTTTCTTAAATCATGCAAATGCATACTCGAGAATTAGAGTTTATTTTATGAATATGCCTAAGGAGGGAAAATTAATGAACATTATTGAAACAAATAAACTAACGAAATACTATGGCAAATCTCCAGGAATTATTGATGTTAGTATGGAAGTAAAGGAGAAAGAAATTTTTGGATTTATTGGACCAAATGGTGCTGGTAAATCAACTACAATTAGAACTTTAATGGGTTTGATTTTTCCAACCAGTGGAAAAGCTGAAATATTTGGGAAAAATTGTATGAAGGAAGGTCCGAATATTAGGCGAGATATTGGTTATTTGCCTTCAGAGGTATTTTATTATGAAAGAATGAAGGTAATTGATTTACTAAATTATACTGCAGGTTTTTTTAAAAAAGATTGTAAAAACAGAATGAATGAGTTAGCAGAAATTATGGAGCTAGATTTAAATCGACGAATTGAAGATTTGTCTTATGGTAATAAGAAAAAAGTTGGAATTGTACAAGGTCTATTACACTCACCTAAATTAATAATACTAGATGAGCCAACTAGTGGATTAGATCCATTAATGCAGCAGAAGTTCTTTGATATTATTAAGAAAGAAAATGAAAAAGGCACTACTATATTCTTTTCATCACATATTTTATCCGAGGTTCAAGAATTATGTAATCGTGTTGCTATAATAAAGGATGGTTCAATAATTAGAACAGAAGATATTAAAACTTTAAGAGAAAATAACTATAAGAAAATAACTATAAGAGGAGATAAAATTGACCAGAGCAAATTTAAAATAAAAGGTGTAACAAAAATTGTAAATGGAAAAAATGAATTTAAATTTTTCTATAAGGGTGACATTAACAAAATGACAAATGCAATTAGTTCAGAAAAATTAAAAGATGTATTAATAGAAGAACCTACACTTGAAGAAATTTTTATGCATTACTATAAGTAATTAGAGGTGATTATATGTTAAATATTTTTAAATATGAATTTAAGATGTATCAAAAATCGATCTTGCTCTGGATGATATCCATTGTAGGTTTATTATTTGCTATGATGGCTTTTTATCCTTCTTTTGGCAATGATTCTGAAATACTTGAAAAGATGTTGAAGAACTATCCCGAAGAGTTATTAAAAGCATTTGGTATGTCTGGAGGAATTCCATTGTCATCGGTTCTTGGTTATTTTGTTTTTACATTTGTTCTTGTTCAATTGTGTTTAGCAATACAAGCCGCAAATTATGGATTTTCAATATTATCTGTTGAAGAAAGAGAGTTTACAGCTGATTATTTAATGTCAAAACCTGTTTCGAGAGTTCGTATAATAAATGCAAAATTTCTAGCTGCCTTACTAGCATTAACAATTACAAATATTGTTACATGGATCGGTTCTTTTGGATGTATAGAAATCTTTAGAGAAGGTAAAGAATATGATGCAACCAAACTAATTATTTTATTGGCTACAATTTTACTATTTCAGTTAGTTTTTTTAACTGTGGGAATGGCAATATCTGTTGTTTTGAGAAGGATTAGAAGTGTTTTAACTTTTTCAATTTCTCTTGCATTTGGAACATATATTTTAAATTCTGTACGAGCAATTGTTGGTGGAGAAACCTTAGGTTATTTATCACCATTTTATCATTTTGACCCAGCATATATTTTAAAAAATGGTAATTTAGATATTTCAATGGTTTTAATTAGTATAGTATTTATTATTGTATCTGTTAGTGTAACATATGTTTTTTATTTAAAACGTGATATTTATTCATTGTAAAGGAAACCTAAAAAATAATATCGAATTCATATTCTAGAATTAGGATTAATTTTTGGATATCCATAAGGAGGTTATAAAATGCATATTATTAAAAGAGAATTAAGAGCACATTTAAAGTCTCTTATGATATGGAGTGGAGTAATGATTGTTTTAATATTTTTAATGATGTCAGAATTTGCAGCTTATTATAACAATCCTGAAATGGCTGATATTTTAGAGTCAATGCCTGAATCAATGTTAAAAGCATTTTCAATGGAGAATGCAAATTTAACAACTGTAAGTGGTTATGTTAGTCTTGTTTCCTTTTATTTTTATTTAATACTTGGAGTTTTTTCGGTTCTATTAGGAAGTTCTATTATTTCAAAAGAAGAAAGAGATAAAACTTCTGAGTTTTTTTTAACTTTACCAATATCAAGGGAAAAGGTTATTTTTTCAAAATTAGTAGCTGCAATTATAAATTGTATGATTTTATTGATTGTAACAGGTGGAACTGTTATTGCAGCAGTTTTAAAATATGAACCGAATAAAGAATTTTATAAGTTTTTTGGACTTATGTTAATTGCTATTTTTATTATACAAATGATTTTTTTAAGTATTGGAATGTTTTTGTCAAGCATACTTAAAAGATATAAAAGTTCAGGTAAAGTATCTGCAAGTATACTATTTGGATTATATATATTTAGTATTATTTCAGCACTAAATGAAAAGTTGGATTTTTTAAAGTATGTTTCACCATTTAAATATTTTGAAGCTAATAAGTTATTAAATACAAGTGAATTTGAACTTAAATATTTATTGTTATCGTTTGGGATAATTACTATATGTATCATAGGGACATTTATGATATATCCAAAACGTGATCTTCGTCTATAAGGGATAAGCAAAAATTTTATGAGACAATTTTGATTATCTGAAATAATTGTTATTTTTTGGGTAAAGGAGAAATATAATATGAAGTATAGAGACTTTGGTTCAACAGGTTTTAAAGTATCAGCATTAGGTCTTGGCTGTATGAGATTACCAACTGTTAAATTTATTCCTCAAAAGGTTAATACGAGAAAATCAATTAGTTTAATTAGAAATGCAATTGATCAAGGAATAAATTATATTGATACAGCTTGGCCATATCATTTCGGAGGTAGTGAAAAAGTCTTGGGAGAAGCTTTAAAAGATGGATATAGAGAAAAAGTTCATCTTGTTACAAAACTTTTTATGCCACTAGTTAAAAAGGAAGACGATTTTGACAAATTTCTTAAAAGTCAATTAAGTAATTTACAAACTGATTATATTGATACATATCTTTTTCATAGTCTTGGAAAAGGAGCATTTGAAAAGATAAAAGAATTAAATCTTATTGAGAAGATGTTAGAAGCTAAAGAAAAAGGTTTAATAAAATATATTGGGTTTTCATTTCATGATACATTACCTGTATTTAAAGAAATTGTAGATTTTTTTGATTGGGATGTTGTACAAATCCAATATAATTATATGGATACAGCTGTGCAAGCAACTTATGAAGGACTTAAATATGCTGCGCACAAAAAAATGGCTATCGTTATTATGGAACCTGTTAAAGGTGGACAACTTGCAAATCCTCCTGAAGAAGCAAAACTAGTTATGGAAAATTCAAAGGTTAAGAGAACTTCTGTTGATTGGGCATTGCAGTATTTGTGGAATTTGCCTGAGGTTTCTGTAGTTCTAAGTGGTATGGGAAGTCAAAAAATGCTTGATGAAAACTGTGATAGTGCTGAAAAATCAGGAATAAATTCATTAAGTAAAGATGAAACTGATACTATAAGTAAATTGGTAAAAATATATAGAAAAAATATATTGATTCCATGTACTTCGTGCAAATATTGTATGAATTGTCCTTCAGGAGTTGATATTCCACAGAATTTTGCAATACTAAATAATTTATCAATAAATAAAGGCAAAATATATAATTTTATGACAAAAGTATCTTATAAAAAACTTGCCAAAAGTCATGATAAATTAAATAATGAAAAGACAAATGGTAATGCAAGTATAT
>JBDMZA010000693.1:0-3124 GCA_039770155.1 Clostridiales bacterium | reverse complement strand
GTTATGCGCTAAGTGATAGGAGTGGTAACCTGTCATAAATGTAGAGGATTGAAAAATTAATCTAAATTCTTTTATCGAAACTCTAGGTGAAATTCCTAGAGCACACTGGCACTATTCGCAATATTCTTTCCAATGAAAAATATAAAGGATATGAACTCCTGCAGAATAGGTATACGGTGGATTTTCTGACCAAAAAGTAGAAGGTTAACGAGGCTGAAGTTCCCCAATACTATGTGGAAAACTTTGGTGTGGAGGTATTTGAGAGAAGAAAGATTTCGCAAAATTGGTCAACCGGAGTGCTATGGAATCAGGGTGAAAAAAGCATGCAAAAATGGAAGCACACTGAAAAGGCAATAACACCAACTTGTGATGAATACTTACAAGGGAAATACGAGATGTCTCATATAAGAACATTTATAATATGAACGAAAATATCTGTGGATGGTAGTGATATATTAAATGTATTCCCTCACAGGGTGATATAAATTTGCAGAAATTACAAATGTTTTTATAGAAAGTAGACTGAAAGGTGAGTGTGCATATGGATGACAAAATTTATTTAGTGTCTGATGATATTGAGATAGCTAACAGTAAGGATTATTTTATTGATGTAGCTGAACATTTCTCTTCTGTACCAGAAGTTGCGAAACCATTGCTTAGAAACGCAAAAACTGTATTGTCCAAGATTGAAGGGATGCTTTATTCAGTTCCTGCATTTATAAACATATTAAAGGCAAGCATACCAGAGCAAACATTTCAGGCTATTTTGACAGAGGAGCAGAAATCAAAGATTGCTAATGGTGCATTAAAACTGATGAGCAAAAAAGATGGGTCTTTGATGGCAAATCTTGTGAATCTGGAAACCAACAAAATAGTATCTACGGTTTCACTAAAGAGTCTAAAGGTTACACCAGAAATATCTCAGGCCATGGCGAGCTACGCAACTCAAATGCAGATGGCTCAAATAGCAGAGCAGATTCAACTTATACAGGTTGCAATTGAAGAAGTTCGACAAGGGCAAGAATATGATAGATTGTCTACAGCATATAGTTGCCAACAGAAATTATTGCAAGCAATTAAATTAAGAAATCCAGAACTGAAAGCAATGGCTTTATTACGGATTGCTTCCGATGCAGAAGATAGCAGAAATCTTTTAATGCAAAGTCAAAATGCTAATCTGACATTTATAAAGAATCAGCCGGAATCATTCTGGGGAAAATTCATTTCTGGTGCTGCTCCAGAAAAAGTAAATTCGAGAATGAATGAAATCCGAGAAAGCCTATGTGCAGTAAATATGGTTTCGTTATCAGAGGCAATTGCTTATCAGGAGATGGGAGAAACTGAGGCGGCACAGCAAAGCCTTCAGTATTATGCAGGGTATATACAAAAAACATATCTTGAAACCAGGGGATTGGTGGAACGATTGGATTTAATAGACCCATCGCCAGAAAATTATTGGTCGAAGGTGCTGCCGGATATTGGAAAGAGAATTCAGACATTAACTTTTAATGAAGAACAAAAACTTTTAGGAGACAAATATGATGGAGAACAGAAAGTGTAAGAATAAGAAATGCCAAAGACCTCTTCCAGAAGGATATAAACATAAATATTGTGAAAATTGCAGAAATGAAAACGTTAAACGAATTAAGGATGCAGGAAAAGCAGTAGCAGGTATGGCGATTTTGATTGGAGGTACTGCATTAACAATAGCAACAAAAGGGAAAATTAACCTTAAAAAGTAACGATGCAATAATGAGTAATGAACGAAAGTGTAAGATTTCTATTTTGAGGGACTTTAAATTACTAATATTTTGTAGATTGCACCCTCATCGGGTATAACAAATGAAAAAGAATATAAAATGGTTATTTGTCTTTGATAATGTTTATGATGAAAAAATACAATCAGAATTGTTGGAGAAATATACAATAAATACAAATAATGGGAAAGCTATTATTACATCAAGATTTTTTTATGCTACTATGATGAAAAAAGTTATGAAATATATGAATTTGTCTTAAAGCAGAAAAAATGAATAGAAAAATAGTTTATAATATTAAAACCAAATAAAGGCAAATGTGTTAATCAAACTCGAAGCTTTTTTCTATAATTTCCAAATACCAACTACTGAAAATATTATAGTAAGTATAAAATATATTAAAAATCCTTTTTTAAACAGTCTTGGTTTGACTTCATTCATATATTCTTTGTATTCTTTACCAAATTTCGGGATTAATTCATTATTCTCTTTCCTATATGTATTGAATATTAATATTGAATCAAATAGTATTACGATGAAAACACTATATAAAGAACATAAAGAAAGCCACAATCCTGTTTGAAATATTATAAATCCTGCATATATAGGATGTCGAACCTTTGAATATAAACCATTTTTTTCAAATTTGATAACATCTCTAGATTCACAATCCTTTTTCTTAGGGTCAGGTAAACTATCTACTATCATATAAATACCATATAGGGCAAGAGGACAATATATAAAAATAGATAATATCTCAAATAAAGATAAATTAAAATATACTATTTCAGAACCTATAATTACATCTCTCCATAAGTTATATTCTGGGAGTATATTTAGTATGAATTTAGCAATAATGAAAAAGCAACTATAAATTAATATAATGCAAATAGCAAAAAAAATAAGAGCAGAAACGCAAATACAAAACCCTATAATTGCTAAAAAGTTAATAGCAGATTCTAAAAATGGTTTACCAGATAATTTTTTTTTCGAACCTCTTATTTTCACTATATTTCTCCTTATTTTCAAAAATTGGAACACCAATTTTTTTTATTAGCATTACATAAATGTTTAAAAACTATTGTGAGAAGGACATTTTCAGCAAAGTTAATATTATAATAATCTATACATCAAAGAATTTTTGTATGTATATAATATAATAAAAATTTAATTTTATAATATTATATACATATATTATCATAAAAACCATTAGAAAGGTACAATTAAAAAAATATATCAAATAAAACCAAATTAATTATTAAAATATGACAGTTATATCGGTAGTATTAAATATAATAAATTAACTTTGGGAATTTAGATTTTTAAATTTATTATAAGGATTTAGTTGTTAGAACTCTAGAATTTAG
>JBDMZA010000692.1:0-11726 GCA_039770155.1 Clostridiales bacterium | reverse complement strand
TCTTACTCTTTCTAATAGAATGTCAATTTCTCTGCCTTTTTTACAAGATAATCCTAATTCCTTTAGTTTTTTCATTACTGAAGAAGTTCCTGAATGCTTACCTATCTTCAAATTCCTTTTCAAACCAACTAAATTAGGCTCATAAGGTTCATAAGTTAAGGCAAACTTTTCTATTCCACTAGCATGTATTCCAGATTCATAGTTAAATATCTTTTTACCGACTATTGCTTTATCCTCTGCAATCTCACTTTTAGAAAGTTTTATATAAGACTGAGATAAATCTTGAAATGAATTTAAATTAATCCTAAAATCTCCTTTAGCTAATAGTTTAATAGAAACTAATGCTTCTTCTAGAGGAGCAAACCCTCCATCATCACCTAATCCAAGAAAAGAAGTAGTTATAGTATTTATTCCTGCCATAACAGATTCTAAAACCATAGCAGTTCCTAAAAAATATTTATTTTTAGGACAAATATCTATATCAACTTTACAACTATCCATGAAGCGATGAATTTTTTCATACCAATTAATATCTTTTACCTTATTAAAACCCACAAATCTTACTTTTCTTACTATGCTTTTATAAATTAAGAACTTTTCTCCTTTAATCTCATTAAAAATATCTTCTATATCATTTACTTCAATTTCCAAAGTAATATTAAAATTTCCACTTATAATTTCATCAATATTTATAGAACTCATTAATCCTTTTTTTATTATTATTGAGGATAAACCACTTTCTTTACACATTTTAAGCTCATCTTCATTTTCTACTCTGTAAATAAAATCTATTCCACTTGGTAACTTTCTTATTTTATCTAGAATATTTCTATTAATCTCAATGAAATTAACGCCAATATTATCTAATACCCAACAAAAATAAATAATCTCGAGACGCTTTATTTTTTCATTCTTTTTGTATATTTCGGGCAATGTCCTGTCTATAATTATTAATTTTTTTTTCTCCTTAAAACTAAGTTCCATTTACTTATGCCCCCTCACATGCCTTAGGTTACTTTATCTCCAGCCTTTCTACTTTTTTTCCATTTTCAAAATGGGATTCAACAATTTCTTCAACGTCATCTACTGTAACTGCTTTATACCAAACTCCATCAGGATAAACTACTACTATAGGACCACTGCTACATATTCCAAAACAACCACTGTTTGTTATCATAACTTCATTACTTAATTCTCTTGAGTCAATCTCTTCTACAAACTCTTGTACAATATCAACAGCTTCCTTTGAAAAACAATAACCTTTTTGTTGTCCATTTAATCTTGAGCTACTACAAACAAATACATGATATTTTGGTTTAACCATAATATATACCTCCAATTAATATTTTTAAATACGAACCATTTTTAAAACTTGTTCTTTTATTGCTTCTTCAATTTCTAAACAAGTTTGAATTACTATTTTACCCTCAATCTCCAAAGTTTTTTTAGGCAAATCTCCTATTCTTTGAATCATAATATAAGTACAATCTTCCAATACTTTTAAAATATTTTTTATTTTTGTATCTTCATTTTCACAATTTTCATCATTATCACAATATTTTTTTATTTTTCTTTTTTCATAAAATATAACTTCTCCATTTATATATTTATATATATGAAATTCATCTACTTTCCCAAAATGCCTATCTACATAAATCCTTGAATCAGTTGCTACAGCAAATTTATATTCTACATCAATTTCAGAATTTTTACTGGTCTCAATATTTTTAGAAATCTTTTTGCAAGTTCTAAACTCAGCTGAAATATCATTATCCAAAGTACCAATGGCATCTGCTCTACATTGTTTGCAATGATACATTTGTTTTATAATATTTTCACACTTCTTTTGAGTCTTATTAAGTTCTTTTCCGTTTGTAAGCGATACATCTTCAAAATCACTTCCAGGTGCAGGTATTAGAGGCATAATATTTGTCATATATGCACCACATTCCTTAACTTTTTTTACTACATCCTCTATAGAATCATTATTAATACCCTCAATCATAACAATATTAACTTTAACTACACCTCCTAGTGCAGCAAAGATTTTTATTCCTGCAAGTTGGTTTTCCAAAAGTAAGTTAGCACCTTTTTCACCTTCAAATTTCACTCCCATAAAATTTATATATTTATAAATCTTTGCACCAATTACACTATCAACGGTATTTACAGTTACTGTTAAATGTTCTATTCCCATATCAATTAATTCTTTAGCATAATAAGGAAGCATTAAACCATTTGTAGAAACACAAAATGTTATATTAGGATCTTCTTTTTTAATTTTCTCTATCGTATCTTTAGTATTTTCAAAATCAGCAAGAGCATCTCCAGGTCCTGCAATACCAACTACCGAAAGATTTTTCAATCTTTTTTTAACTTCTATAAATTTATTTAAAGCTCTATCAGGTGATAAAATTTCACTTGTCACTCCAGGTCTACTTTCGTTTACACAATCATATTTCCTATTACAATATCTACATTGAATATTACATTTAGGTGCTACAGGTAGGTGCATTCTTGCATTTGAACATTTACCACTATAACATGGATGAGCTAAAGTCTTTTCTTTTAGTCTTTTATCCTCTATGCCAATATTATTTTCCTCTTTTTCGTTATTTTCTTCAAAATACTTTTGATACATATCAGTTCTATAATTTTCATATCTTTTTTCAATTATTGTATTTGTAATTCTGTCAAGAAATTGTATCGATCCATTATATCCTGTAATTACAATTCTTTGTCCACCAATTCTATCATTTATAGGAAAACCAACTCTTACAACAGGTATCTTTAATCTTTCACTTAACACCTTACCCTCAGAATTTCCTATTGCAACATTAACTCCCAACTTCTTTGAATAATCCTCTATTGTCTCAAAATCAATTTCGTCTATATAAAGTGTTTTATCATCAGATATGTTTTTATATTTGTTTTTAAAATATTCATTATTTGTACCAGTAGATATTAGAGCTGTTTTTATACCATTTTCTTTACATATATCACCAATAGCGAAGCTAAGATCAGGTTCTCCATATATAGTCACAACACCCTCACCATTAAATTTATGAGAATCTACCATTGCATCTAATAGTCTTCCTCTTTCATTTTTTATTTCATCTGGAACATCTCTTTTTGACAGAGTTTTTAAAATATCAATAAGTCTATCAGTATTTTCTATACCAACTGGAATAGGACACTTAAATAATTTTACTCCAAATTTATCCTCCAAATACTTCCCTGGTGATATATTATCTTGAATAGTCATACTAAATTCTATTGTTCCTTTAGAATTTATCATCCTTTTAATATCTTCTAACTTCGTTCCACCCTTTGGTATACTATTATATTCATTTAGAAAAGGAGCATCTAGTGTTTCTGAAATATCTGGATACATAATATACTTTATGTCAAACAAACCTAAAATTCTTTTTAAGTTCCTTACATCTCCTGAGCTCATATTGCCTACAATGATGTTTATATATTCTTCTTTTATTGGTTTAATATTGATTTCATTTACCAGATGTTCAACTATTGCTTTTAAAGTAACAAAATATCCTTCAAATTCACTACCACCATATCCTGGTGTTGGAATTGGAACAATTTCTCTATTTTTTATTTGGTTATTTTCTTTATATTCTCTTATGATTCTTCCTATATCTTCTCCTATTGTTTCAGCAAGACAAGTAGTTGCAACACCTATAATTTGTGGATTATAAACTTTTATCACATTATCTAAACTCTTTACTAAATTTTTTTCACCTCCATAAACAGTTCCTTTTTCGTTTAATGATGATGATGCTATGTCAATTGGTTCATTAAAGTGACCTGCCATATGTCTTCTTATATATGTACTACAGCCCTGTGATCCATGTAATAACATAATACAGTTTTCTATACCTTTAAGAGAAAGTGCTGCTCCCATTGGCATACACATTTTACAGGGATTTATATTCAAATTTACAAAATTTCTTTTTTCATTCATATTATCCACTCCTTGGAATAGAATAAATTAATAAAAAATCAGTGTGTTTTAAATATCTCAGCATTTTAAGGAACTCTAAAACACACTATTAATTTATCTTCTACCTTAAATATTTCCATACTGGACTATTTACTGTTAAGTCTATCTCTTGTGCAAAATTAACTGCTCCTTCAAATCCACAAAGGGGATGTTTTCTTTCATGATTATGATCACAAAATGCCACTCCCAATTTATATGCAAGGGGTCTTTCTTTTACTCCTCCAACTAATATATCTGCTTTTTTCTCTTTAATAAATTTTTCAAGTTCAGTTGGATTTGTATCATCTAAAATTACTGTTCCGTCAGGGGTAATACTTTCAATTACTTCATACTCATCTTTTTTTCCAGTTTGTGTTCCAACTATTACAGTTTCTACTCCCAAATTTCTAAATTGCCTTATTAATGAAATGGCTTTAAAACCGCCACCTACATATATTGCTGCTTTTTTACCCTTTAGTTTATCTTTATACATTTCTAAAGAAGGCAAAACTTTTTTTATTTCATTATCGATATACTCTTTAGCCTTTTCAACTTCGATCTTATCTTTAAAATGCCTGACAATATCAATTAGTGATCTTTTAGTATCTTCTAATCCGACAAAACTAACTTTTATGTATGGTATATTAAATTCTTTTTCCATTTCTCTAGCTAAAAATGTCATGGAACCAGCGCATTGTACTATATTTAATGTTGCATTACTTGCATTTTTTATTTCGTCAAATCTTCCATCTCCTGTAAATTTAGATATTATATTAACTCCAATATCCTTTAGATATTTTGTTATTATCCACATTTCTCCAGCTAAATTAAAATCTCCTAGTATATTTATTCCTTCAACTTTTTCTTCTTTATCTTTTTTAAATGTTTTCATAATTTTCATTAATGCATTACATGCTGCCTTATATCCCATTGATTTATTACCTATAAATCCACTTGATTGAATTGGTATAACTGTTATACCATACTTATTCTCAGCTTCCTTACAAACCGCATCTAAATCATCTCCGATAATTCCTACTATACATGTTGAGTACACAAAAATTAATTTAGGTTTAAATTCCTTAACAATCTCATCAATTGCTTGTGATAGCTTTTTTTCTCCTCCAAAAATAACATCATTTTCCTTTAAATCTGTAGAAAAACTATTCCTATAAAAACTAGGGCCACTGGAGAGACTCCCTCTTATATCCCAAGTATAACTTGCACATCCAATGGGACCATGTACAATATGTATTGCATCTGTTATAGGATTCAAAACCACTCTAGCACCACAGTATACACAAGCTCTTTGACTTACTGAACCTGCAATACTTTCTTGATCACATTTTACATTGCCCTTTTTATCTGAAGATTTACATATTATAAATTCTTTTCTCTCATCTAATATTTTTAATTCATTTTCCAATTTGATCCCTCCAGTCACTCAAGTCACTCAAAATTTAGCATAATCAAAAAATAAACAAGTAAACTTTTTTGAAAATCCGTTGAACCATCATAATCTTAATAAAAAAATTGTATTATGAAATTTTTTACTATGCCTTATTACATTATTAACTCAAAATCTTCATCTTCTGCATCTCTATCTTGTCTTTCCAAAATAGCATTGCTTATTAATTCAATAATTCTCATTGCCCCTTTATATCCAACTATTGGTATATATGAATGAACTCCTCTGTCTAATATTGGGAATCCCATTCTTACAAAAGGAATATCTTCAGCTTTAGCAATATACTTCCCATGAGTACCACCAATCAGTAAATCTGTTTTCTCTTCTTTTAACCATTGATGAAGTGTAAATAAATCTGCTGATTCTTTAACTTTTGAATTTTTTATTCCTGCACTCTTAAGCATTTCATTAATTTCCTTTGTAAATACTGCACCCGGTGTTCCTGTAACTACATATTTTGGTATCATTCCAAGACTTATTACAAACTCTGTCATAGCTATTACAAAATCAGGATCTCCAAACAATGCTACTTTTTTACCATGATAATGGTAGTGATTATCAACCATTATATCTACTAATTGTCCTCGTTCTTCTTCTATTTCATATGGAACTTCTTTTCCTGTAAGATTATTCAAAGTTGAAATAAAATCATCTGTGGCTTTGATACCAATTGGAGTTTTTAAGACTTTTGAAGGTACTTTACACTTATTTTCCAATGTATGAGAACCATCAGCTGAAGCAAATTTACCTAATGCTATTGTACTTATTGAGTTTCCAGAATCTTTTATATCAGATATTTTTGCGCCTCCTTTTGGATACATTTCAAATTTGCCACTAAGAGGAGCATCTAATACTCCGCTTGTATCTGGGAACATTATTGTCTCTTGATTCATAAGTTTTGTAAGTCTTTTAATTTCTCTCATATCTCCTGGATTAACAAAACCTGGTATTACATTAACTTTATCGTTTGATTTACCATCATTTTCTGATATGTAACTTACTATACCCTTTACCATATTTGAAAATCCAGTTACATGTGAACCCTGATAACTTGGAGTATTAGCATGTATAACTAATTTTCCCTCTGGAATCTTTGTTTGACTTAAATAACTTGGAATATCATCCCCTATAGTTTCAGACAAACAAGTTGTATGTACTGCTATAATATCAGGATTATATATTTCAAATACATTTTTTATTGATGTTTTTAAATTTGAGCCGCCTCCAAAAACCGATGCCCCTTCAGTAAAAGAACTAGTAGAAGCCATAACTGGATCTCTAAAGTTTCTGGTTAAAAATTTTCTATGATATGCACAACAACCTTGTGATCCATGACTGTGAGGTAAACACTTATGAATTCCCAAAGCCGCATACATTGCTCCTACAGGCTGACATGTTTTTGCAGGATTTACTACCAAACCTTTTCTATCTTTATATTCCTTAGGTGTACAATCTAACATTTCTAATCCTCCCTTACAGTTCCAACTATGGTAGGTGATGTTTTCCATGGTGGTGTAACATAACTCCAAGCTGGTGTTGTTATACCCATTGCTATATCTCTTCCAAAATTAACTGCACCTCTAAATGTAGCATACGGTCCACTGTAATCATATGAATGCAATTGTTTAGAAAATATTCCTGCTTTTTGTGCAATATACTTGTCTTTTATCCCTGAACAAAATACATCAGGTTTTAATAATTTTAGGAATTCTTCTGTTTCATAATGATTCAAATCATCAACAATAACACTTCCATCTTTCATTTCCTTCATTAAACCATCATAATCATTTAAATCAATTTCACTTTTTAGTTTCTCATATTTTTCTTTTGATAAATAAACCTTATAATTATCAGGATCTTTTTCTACTGTCAATTCTTCAATATTCTTACTGTCAGCATCAGATTTTATGCTATTTAATACATCTCTGCCTTCATAATCATCTCTGTGGGCAAATTCGTACCCTGCTAAAATCGTTTCCATTCCTAAATCTTTCAAAGCATATTGATAATGATGTGCTCTAGAACCACCTACGAAAAGTGCTGCTGTTTTGCCTTCACAAATTTCTCTATACATTTCCATATCTTCTTTTATATCTTCTAATTCTTCAGCTATAACTTGTTCAGTTTTATTAATTAATTCTTCATCTCCAAAATATTTTGCTATATCTCTTAATGATTTAATAGTACTATCAATACCTATAAAATTAACTTTTACCCAATCATGTCCATATTTTTCCTTCATCATTTCACCAATATAATTAATTGATCTGTGGCATTGTATAACATTTAATGTTGCTTTATGAGCATTTTCCATATCTCTTACAGTACCATTTCCTGTCATTACAGAAACTACCTCATATCCTATAATTTTCAAAAGTCTTTCAACTTCCCATCCATCGCCACCAATATTATATTCTCCCAAAACATTTACAGAATATTTTCCAAATTCTTTTTTTCCTTTTCCAATAACATTCTTTATTAAACCATTATTGGCTATATGATGACCTCCAGATTGGCTAACGCCTTTATACCCTTCACAACTAAATGCAATCACAGTTATTCCATATTTTTCTTCTGCTTCTTTTGCAACTGCGTTTATATCATCTCCTATTAAACCTACAGGACAAGTTGAGCAAATAAATAATGCTTTAGGATCAAATATTTCAATTGCTTCTTTTACAGCTTGCCTTAATTTCTTCTCTCCTCCGAAAACTATATCACTTTCTTGTAAATCTGTAGAAAAACTATAATGTATAAGATTTTTCTCATCTCCATCTGTTCTTCCCTTATTTCTTCTTGTTCCCCATGTATAATATCCACATCCTATGGGACCATGTGTTAAAACCACTGCATCTCTTATAGGTCCAAGAACAACACCCTTACATCCAGCATAACAACAACCTCTATTAGTCATTATTCCCGGAACTGTTCTTGTATTTGCTGTTATTACATTATCTTCCATGTTTGTTTCTTTAGTAATTATATGACTTTTTCTATTTTTAAAAACTTTAGCTGGATAGTTCTCAACAATACTACTTACTTTTTTGCTTATATCATTTTGCTTCATTAAAATCACCTCATTTCTTATATTGCTTGATCTCCTGTTTCACCTGTTCTTACTCTTATAGAATCAATTATGGGAATTACAAAAATTTTACCATCCCCTGGTTTACCATTTGTATTTACTTTAATTATTGTATCTACTACCTTATCTACTTCATCATCTTTTACAATCAATGTTAATAACCTTTTAGGAATTAATCTATGCCCCTCTGAAATAGCTTCAGCTATATTGTTAGAAGGAAGCTCCCCATCTTTTATATAATCCTCAATTAATGAATAATCAACTTTTTTCTTTCCTCTCCCCATAACTCTTCTACAACTCATTGAAGGAAAATTTTCTTTCGAGAGGGCTTCTTTAGTTTTACCTATCATATTCATTCTAATTATTGCCATTACTTCTTTCATATAGTACCCTCCTATTTACAATTTGTTTTCTCCTGAGCTTATTGTATATGCTTCGTCAACTTGACTTATAAAAATTTTCCCATCTCCAAAAGCTCCTTTTTCTCCTGTTTTTGCATTTTTCATAACTAACTTAACTACATCATCTTTATCTTCATCATTTATTATCATTAAAAGCATTTCCTTTGGAATTTCATCATAATAAATGTCTCCTACTTTTACACCTCTTTGTTTTCCTCTTCCTGTAATATCTATTTTTGTCACTGAGGGAAAACCTGCATCACTTAACTCTGACAAAACTATTCCTACTTTTTCAGGTCTTACAATAGCTCTAACCATTAACATATATTTATCATTCCTTTCAAAATTTAAATTTTAAAAAATCTACAAACTACCCAAGTATTCCATGTTCCATCATTAATTTTTCCAATCTATCTTGTTCCATTGGTTTTGGAATAGTAAACATATCATTTTCTGTTATTGCTTTTGCCAAGCCTCTGTATTCATTTGCTTGTCCTTCTTCAGGTGAAAATTCAATTACAGTCTTTTTATTTATTTCAGCCCTTTGAACTAAATTATCTCTTGGTACAAAATATATCAATTGGCTTCCAAGTTCTTTGGCAAAATGTTCTAATAACTCTCTTTCATAGTCAACATTTCTACTATTACAAATTATTCCCCCAAGTCGTGTTCCACCAGAATTAGCATACTTTTTAATACCTTTTGAAATATTATTTGCTGCATATAAAGCCATCAGTTCTCCACTTGCAACAATGTAAATCTCCTGTGCTTTTCCCTCTCTTATTGGCATTGCAAATCCGCCACAAACTACATCTCCTAATACATCATAAAATACAAAATCTAAATCATCTGTATATGCCCCAAGACTTTCTAACATATTTATTGAAGTTATAATACCTCTTCCTGCACATCCTACACCTGGCTCAGGTCCTCCTGATTCAACACATTTAATACCAAAAACACCATACTTCATTATTTGATCTAAATCTATATCTTCACCTTCTTCTCTTAAGGTATCTAGTACACTTTGTTGTGCTAGTCCCCCTAAAACAAGTCTTGTTGAATCTGCTTTTGGATCACATCCTACAATCATGATTTTCTTGCCCATTTCTCCAAGTCCTGCTGTTAAATTCTGTGTAGTTGTAGATTTTCCAATTCCACCTTTTCCATATATAGCTATTTGTCTCATATATTTAACCTCCAATTATTAATAATCTTAATTTTATTTATTTTAATTTTTAGGTTATCCTAAATTAAAAAAAATATCTAAATAGCCAGATTACCAAAAAAACTAATGTTTTTCCTTAGGCAACCTGGCCATTTAGATATAAATTCTAATCACTTGGAATTATATCCTTAGAATATTCAAAAAATAATTACCCTTCTCATATAAGAAAACTACAATATTACTTTTCAACTCTCCTAAATTGCAGAATCTCCTCTTTCGCCTGTCCTCATTCTAACAGCATCTTCTACGTTATAAATGAATATTTTTCCATCTCCGATTTCACCTGTTCTGACTGTTTTTGATATTTTTTCTATTAAATCTTCTGCCTTTTTATCCTCTACAACAACTTCTATTTTCACTTTAGGAAGTAAATTTATCATAACTTCAGTTCCTCTGTAAACTTCTCTTTTTCCCTTTTGAAGTCCGCATCCTGAAACCATACTAACTGTCATACCTATTGTTTTTGAAGAATTTAATAACTCTTTAACATCTTCTAATTTTTCTGGTCTTGTAATTATCTCTAATTTTTTCACCTAATCACCGCCTAATAAAATATTTAAATTATGATAAATATTTTGAAAAATAAATGCCAGACCAATATAAACAAAATTTATATAAATCTGACAACAATGCCTTTAATCTTAAATTCAACCTGGAATTCTCAACTATCTATTTATGAATTTATATTAACATATATCTTGCATATTTGCAACATTTTTTTTGTTTTTTACGAATATGTAATGTTTTTATGCAAGTTTTGGTTTGATATATTGCATATTTTTTTACTTTTTAAAATGTAAATTTATTTTTTGGATCTCCTATTTTAACTACTTGTAAGTATAATAGCTTCAGCTATACTTTTCATTGGCATTCTATTATCTCTACTTTTCTTTTTTATAACCTCATAAGCTTTTTCTTCAGTAATTTTATCTCTCTCAATCAAAATCCATTTTGCTTTGTCAACTATTCGTTTACTTTCAATACTATTGTTTAGTTTTTTCAACTTTTCTTCATATTCAATAACTCTGTTATAGTTTATAATACAAAAATCTGCAATTTGCAAAAATGACTCTCTATATATAGGTTTTGTTACATAGTTTATAACCTTTCTATTTCTTAAAAAACTTATTATTTGTTTATTTTTAGAATCTAATACTAAAATACATGCGCATAAAAGTTCACTATCTATTATATCTAATAGATTCTTTATCTCTGAAATATTTGGTTTCACCTCTATAATAGTTAATTCAGGTGTTCTAGCTCTAATTAGCCTTGTAACATTTTGTATATCAGTAGAATACCCTACAAATAAATTTCCTTCCTCTGTTAATACACTTTTAACTTGGGATAAAACTTTTTTATCTTCTCCTGATAACACAAATTTTACTTCATTCATTATATTCCTCCTATTATAAAAATTAGATGCTTAAAGCTAATCTGAAGTTACTAAGGGATATCCAAAAAATAAACTCAAATTTTCGAGTATGAATTCGCACGATTTAAGCGAACTTCAGACGAAAAGAATTTGGTATTATTTTTTAGGT